>SKIX01000079.1 GCA_007116195.1 Marinospirillum sp.
AAGGGCTCAACACCGACTAACTTGACGTTAGCATCATCTAAAAAACCAGAAAAAATACCCATGGCGTTGGAGCCACCACCGACACAGGCGACTACATAATCAGGTAGGGTGCCGGTTATTTCCGGGAACTGCTGGCGAGCCTCACGACCTATAATCGACTGGAAGTCTCGAACCATCATGGGAAAGGGGTGGGGGCCGACTACGGAGCCTATCGCGTAAAAGAAATGGTCTGGGTCTTTAAGGTATTCCTCAAAAGCGCTATCAACCGCATCTTTTAATGTACGGGTGCCCGTTTCAACGCTAATGAGCTTGGCACCTAAAATTTTCATTTTGACAACGTTAGGGTGCTCTTTGGCAACATCAACAGCGCCCATATGTATTTCACAAGGTAGGCCAACGAGTGCACAGGCTGTTGCCATGGCGACACCATGCTGGCCTGCACCTGTTTCGGCGATGACCTTGGTTTTACCCATGTGTTTAGCAAGAAGCGCTTCACCTAGGGCGTGGTTAATTTTATGTGCCCCCGTATGGTTCAGGTCTTCACGCTTTAGGTAGATTTTTGCGCCGCCAAGCTGAGCCGTTAAACGCCGAGCAAAATAGATAGGGCTGGGGCGACCAACATAGTGTTGGTAGAGTTCCATTAGCTCTTGCTGGTAGCTCTCGGTTTCACGAATTTTTAGGTAAGCCTCTGCAATTTCGTCCATAATGGCTTTTAGGTGAGGCGGAATGGCTTGACCACCATAGGGGCCAAAAAAGCCATCGGCATTGGGTTGTAAAAGCTCACTGACTTGAGAGGGGTTGAGGTCTTTTGCCTGGGTCATGTTAACGGGTGCCTTGGTGTTCTTTTATTAATTAAAGGAATCTACCTGTTTACTCTAACTCGACTCGCTGCTTGCTCCAATAGCCGTTACGACAATTTTATGTCAGTTGCAGTTGCACTTATTGGCTGGCAACCTACTATTGGAGTTCACTTTTAACCATCCGCTGTGAAATTATGGATATCGTTAACGAAGTCTTAATGCGTTCTGGGCTCTGGGCTGCTGCCCATCTTAACAGCATCGCTCTGGCCTTGGTGGCAACTCTTCTTGTAATTTATGGTGATAACCTTAATCAGTTTGTTAAGCGCCGCCTACGTCCTTACCCTCGGATTTTAAGAATCTTAGGCTTTGTGTTGATGTGCGCCTTCGGTTACGGTGCGTTAACTGTGTTTTTTACGCCTATTTTTGCCAATTGGCTCACCTGGATACCGGTAAAATGGCTAGGTGTGGTTGTGGTCACTCTGTTCCTGTTTATTGGCTGGTTGGCCGAAAGCAAGCGCCAGGTTTAAAGGTTTAAAATGCAAATAAAACAAACTGAAGTCGCTGAGTTGGTCGCTTTGCCAGTTCAGCAAAGTAGTTGGCAGTTCTGGCGTTACCAGCATCCAGAAACAGGTGAATATCATCTTTATGCCTATCAAGAGGCAGAACCTGGTTGGTCGGAAGCTCAAGCCTGGCATTTAGGTGTTTTTGCGGATAAGGGAAGCCTGGCAGCACAAAAAGTAAGATTTTTGGAAGAACCGAAAACTTGTGTAGCTCTTGCTCTTGAAGCAGCAAGTCTAGCAGCTTGGTTAGCTAACCCTAGGGTGGAAACTTCACTGCCATTTTGTGGGCAGTTTGGTAGTCATTGGAGCGGCTATGGTATTCGCTTGCAAGCGCAGCACCAGGTTGAAGTCATCTATGCTGCAGACTTGCGCCATGAGAACTGGGGCTTATTTAGTCAAGCTGAAGCCTTTGCAGCAATAGAGCTGGACTTTGATCGGCGACGCAGGCGTTGTTTGATTTGTTAAGCCGTTTTAATCGCTATAAATCATGCCCGCCTCACGGTATTGCGCCAGGCTTTCAGGTGCCAGGTTTTCAAAGCGGGTATGGTGGCCGATAAAGAGCAGATGCACACTACCAACAGGGCCATTACGCTGCTTGCCGATAATAATTTCCGCTAACCCTTTGTTTTCTGGATTATCAGGGTTATACACCTCATCGCGATAAACAAATGCAATAACATCGGCATCCTGCTCAATCGCCCCTGATTCCCGTAAATCTGACATGATCGGTCGCTTATTGGTGCGCTGCTCTAAACCACGGTTAAGCTGAGAAAGTGCGACAACAGGGCAGTTAAACTCTTTCGCCAAAGCTTTCAAAGAGCGGGAAATTTCAGAAATTTCTGCCGTGCGGTTTTCAGAGTTGCCTGGTACCCGCATCAGCTGCAGATAGTCGACCATAATCAGTGCGGGATCGACCCCCTGTTCTCTTACCAGGCGTCGGGTGCGGGTTCGCATTTCATTGGGTGAAAGGCCGGCGGTATCATCAATAAACAACTTGGTATCTTTAATGAGTCGAACGGTTGAGGTAATACGATCCCAATCCTCATCTTCTAAATTACCTGAGCGCAGGCGATTTTGTTCGACGCGTCCCAAGGAAGAGACAATACGCATCATTAGCTGAGACGCTGGCATTTCCATTGAAAAGACCAAAACCGGTTTGCCGGTATGCACGGCGGCATTCTCGACCAGGTTCATGGCAAAGGTCGTTTTACCCATGGAGGGGCGGCCTGCAACGATAACCAGGTCAGCAGGCTGTAGGCCTGATGTCATTTCATCTAAATCAGTGAAACCTGTAGTCAGGCCGGTAATGCCAGAAGCGTTGATATCCATGCTTTCCAGCATTCCCACCACATCGGTGGCTATTTCGGTAATATGTTGAGGACCACCAAACTTAGGTCGCTCTTCAGCAATCTGAAAAACCTGCTGCTCCGCTTCATTGAGCAGCTCATCAGTATTGCGGCCTTCAGGGTGAAAGGCGGCTTCTGCAATACGGTTGGCCGCTTCGATCAGGCGACGTCTAACTGAACGATCGCGTACGATTTCAGCGTAGGCGCGAATGTTGCTGGCACTAGGGGTGTTGCGACCTAGCTCATACAGATAAGCCAAGCCTCCGATGGTATCGAGAAGCTGACGCTCTTTTAGGTGGTTAGACAGGATGAGAGGATCAAAGGGGCTGAGCTTTTCATTCAGCTCACGCATGGCGGTAAAAATAATTTGGTGAGCTTTAATGTAAAAATCGGTTTCTACTAAAAGCTCAGCCACTGCATCCATTGAGGCATTGTCGAGCAGTAGCCCACCTAAAACGGACTGCTCTGCTTCCCGAGAGTGGGGAGGCATTTTAACCTGAGCAATTTCCTGGTCTTTTTTGTTAGGCGTGCTGGACATGATTAGACCTCAATGTGAAGTTGCCGACTTCATTAAAAAAGGCACAGGGTTGAGCCTGTGCCTTAGTTGACGCGTTTAGGTTGGCTTATTCGGCAACAACGGCAACGCGTAGCAGACTATCAACTTCTGGGTGCAGGTGAACGAGGATTTCGTACTCGCCTGTAGCACGCAGAGGGCCTTCTGGCATACGAATTTCACTTTTAGTTAAAGCAACGCCCGCATTAGTTGCTGCTTCAGCCAAATCACGTGGGCCGATAGAACCGAACAACTTGCCTTCGTCACCAGCACGCGAAGCAATAGTGATGGCTTCCAAGGCTTCTAGTTGAGCCTTACGTGCTTCAGCAGCAGTCAAGCGGTCAGCAGAAGCTTTTTCCAGCTCGGCACGACGCTGCTCAAACATTTCACGGTTCTCTTTGGTTGCAGGTACAGCCTTACCCTGAGGGATAAGGAAGTTACGACCGTAACCATTTTTTACGGTTACTTCTTCGCCCAAAGCACCCAGCTTACCAATTTTTTCTAACAGAATAACTTGCATTTTAATATCCTCAAGACGTTAGGCATCCCCATGACCGCCATCATTAGGTGGGGGTGGGGGCGCCAGTCGGTGACGAAAGTTCATCAGACTGTCCGCCATAGCGATCAGTATCAAAAGAACGCTCAAATAAGGCAGGGCAAATAACAGCAGTACATACAACATGCCCAGCCAGAAGGTGTTGTATTGCTTGATGGCAACGACACCATGCACCAGAGCCAACCCTGAAAGCAGTAAGGGAACAACCAATACAGGCAAGCCTGCCATCAGTTGCTCAAACCCCAACATGACAGCCAAAAGGCAGCCAATCATTAGGCCAGAGTACCAGGCTGGTAGACGCAGCCAGTGGAACTCTTCCTTAAAGCCACCAGGGTTGTAAAGACTTGCTTGCCACCAGCGGGCCAAAAAAAGGCTAACAAACACCATTAACAATTGAACGGCGGTAATGACGCCGTTTAAGAGTAAGGCGAGTAGGCTTTCCAGGCGCTGCTGGTCTTGCCCGCTTAATTGCGAAGTATCAAGGACGCCGCCCTGGGTGATTAACAAGCGAATGAATTCGTCTTGAATATCAGGGGCTAGCCATTGATAACTGAAAGCGACCACGCCGGCCAAGGCCGTGCCTAGCAGCAATACCTGTGACCAGCGTTGTGTCGAGCGCAGGATGTCAGCGAGCAAGCCTGCTGTGGTAAGGGCCAAGAGGACATCTGGACTGCCTTGGGTGAACAGGTAATAAAAGCCTGGCAAGGCAGCCCAAAAAAGAACAAAAAGCCCTTCACGACGCCCCATCCGTAACCAAATAAGCGCAATAATTGCTGCGCTAATAATGGATAGAAAGGGTACGAAAGCAGTGGCTACAGCAGCGCCTAAGGCTCTGCTGCGGCTTTTAATAACAAACTCTGCGAGTAAGCGCATGGTTGAACCTAGTGCTCAGGAAAACCTGAGACTAGCTTATTCGTGGCTATCAGAGAAAGGTAGCAGGGCCAAATAACGAGCACGCTTGATTGCTGTAGACAGCTGGCGCTGGTACTTAGCTTTAGTACCGGTAATACGGCTAGGTACGATTTTGCCTGTTTCAGTGATGTAACCTTTCAGCAGATCGATGTCTTTGTAATCAATTTGCTTAATGCCTTCAGCGGTGAAACGGCAAAACTTACGACGACGGAAAAAACGAGCCATTTTGCTTCTCCTGATATTCGGTTTTATTCAGCAGCTTCTTCAGATTTCTCTTCAGAAGGCTGTTCTTGACGAGAGTCGCGCTCATCGCGGCGACGATCTTCACGAGACTCACTGGCTTTCATAGGTGAAGGCTCAGTTACAGCTTCGGTCATGCGAACGATCAGGTTGCGAATAACGGCATCGTTGTAGCGGAAAATTTCTTCCAGCTCAGTGATTACGCTTTCAGGGCACTCCAGGTTCATAAGTACGTAATGAGCCTTGGTGATTTTATCGATAGGGTAAGCCAGGTGGCGGCGGCCCCAATCTTCCAAACGGTGAACCTGGCCTTCAGCTTCGGTTACCAGTGAGGTGTAACGCTCGATCATTGCAGGCACTTGCTCGCTTTGATCGGGGTGTACCATGAAAACGATTTCATAATGACGCATTGAATGCTCCTTACGGGTTAATAGCCTTAATCAGCCAAGTTGTTGACTCAAAAAAGCAAGGAGGAAACTGTTTATAACAGTAAGCTCTGAGTGGTTGCTAGCTACTGTTCTTGCTCAGGGCAATTTCCACGGGTCCCCAAGCAAGCGCGCTATTCTACCCTTGCGCTGCCAGGCTAGGCAAGCGTTGGCGTACAGCTTCGTAAAGGCAGACACCTGCAGCAACGGAAACATTAAGGCTGGAAACCTCTCCCGCCATGGGTAGGTAGACTAGCTGATCACAGTGCTCGCGAGTCAGGCGTCGCATCCCCTTGCCTTCGGCACCCATAACGAGTGCAAGAGGGCGAGTCAGGTCGGCTGTGAAGACGCTGGTGCTGGTTTCACCCGCTGTGCCCAGAACCCAGATGCCATAGTCTGCCAAGCTGCGCAGAGTGCGTGCAAGATTTGTTACCTGAATCACCGGTAGCGTTTCAGCTGCACCGCAAGCGACTTTGCGAACAGTTGCATTCAGCCCAGCCGATTTGTCCTTGGGTACGACCAGGGCATCGGCACCTGCTGCTTCAGCACTGCGAATGCAAGCACCCAGGTTGTGCGGGTCGGTTACGCCATCTAGAACCAGTAGCAGTGCGGGGTGAGTCAGCTTTTCTAGCAGTTGCTCCAGGTCTTTTTCGCTGCCAGCTTGACGTGGTTGAGCCCAAGCCAGCACACCTTGATGCACGCCCGTTGTGTGCTCATCAAGCTCGGCGCGTTTTTTAAACTCTAAGGGTCGCTGTAGCGCTTCGGCTAAGTCAATCAGGTTTTGCAGGCGCTCATCTTGGCGCTCTAGGGCAACCCAGATTTGGTTGATTTCTTGCGGTCGGTGTTCAAGCAGGCTGCTGACCGCATGAATGCCATGAAAGCAGCCGAGCTGTTGCTCTGCTGCAGGTTTTTTGCGTGGTTTGCGTTTTCTATCGGTCATTGTTTAATCTTTGGCTGCTTTTTTCTTGGCGCGTTCTTTTTTTCCGGGGCGGCTTTTGCGCTTCTTTTTAGCTTTGCTTTTCTTGTCTTTCTTGTCGTGTTTATCTGTTTTTTCAACCCGATTTTTTTTGTTCTTCTTAGCGGCTTTTTTGGCTTTTTTTACTGCTGCCTTGGGTGTTGCTACCTCACTGGCGGAGTTCTGGTCAGGCGCTTGGTCAGCCGTTTCAGCGGGTTTAACAGGCTGTTTAGCGGGGCGTTTACGCGGCTGACGAGCAGGTGTGGGCAGCGTTTCTGTCAGGTCAAAGTCAATTTTGCGGTCGTCGAGGTTAACTCGGGAGACAAGGACTTCAACCTGGTCACCCAGTCGCCAACTGCGGCCGCTGCGCTCTCCTCTTAGGCGCTGCTTCTCTGGTTCAAAGCGGTAGTAGTCACCTGGCAGGGAGCTGATGTGGACCAAGCCTTCGACAAAAAACTCATTTAATTCAACAAACAAACCAAAGCCGACAACAGAAGCTACGCGTCCCTGAAAAACCTCGCCGACATGCGCAGATAAAAACTCACATTTAAGCCAGTCGGTTACATCACGCACTGCTTCATCAGCGCGACGCTCGGCCATTGAGCAGTGTTCACCCAGCTCCAGCATTTGCTGAGGGGTATAAGGCAGCCACTGTTGTAGCTTTTGTTTAGGCGTTGTTTCCAAGCGCTCTACATGGCTGGTTGGTTGGTCGCTACGGATAAGCCCACGCAGTGCACGGTGAATCAAAAGGTCTGGATAGCGGCGTATCGGCGAGGTGAAGTGAGCATAGGCGGGATAGGCAAGCCCAAAGTGACCTTCGTTAACTGGGGTGTAGACCGCTTGGCGCATAGAGCGCAGCATCATGGTTTGAATGATTTCTGCATCAGGGCGTTCGCGGATCTGATTAAAAACTTCCTGGTAGTCTTGCGGGCTGGGTTTTTCACCGCCACCCAAGCTAATGCCTAGTTCAGCTAAAAATGCACGCAGCGTTTCCAAGCGCTCAGCTTTGGGGCCTTCATGCACTCGGTAAAGGCCTGCCAACTGGTGTTTGTCTAAAAAGCGTGCTGTAGCGACATTGGCAACCAGCATACATTCTTCAATGATTTTATGAGCGTCATTGCGCACTACGGGAAGAATTTTTTCAATTTTGCTGTTAGCGCCGAAGACTATGCGTGTTTCCCGAGTTTCAAAATCAATGGCACCGCGCGCATCTCGTGCAGCTCTCAGAGCTTTATAGAGTTTATGCAGTTCATACAAACTGGGAAGAACTTTAGGGTAGTTCTCATAGAGGTATTGAGCTGACTCTGAAGCGGGTTCATCCAGTAAAGCCCCTACCTGAGTGTAGGTCAGTCTGGCTTGAGAGCGCATGACCCCTTCATAAAACTTGTAACGGGTTAATTTACCCTCCTTGCTGATGTTCATTTCACAGACCATGCACAGGCGGTCAACCTGAGGGTTGAGTGAACAGAGGCCATTGGATAGTGCCTCAGGCAACATGGGGATCACTCGCCCAGGAAAGTAGACGGAGGTAGCCCGTTTATGTGCTTCCTGGTCGAGAGGGGAGTTAACTGGAACATAGTGGGAAACATCGGCAATGGCTACCCAAAGCTTCCAGCCACCACTAGTACTAGGTTTACAGTAGACAGCATCATCAAAGTCTTTAGCATCTTCACCATCAATAGTGACCAGGGGCAGGGAGCGCAAATCCACTCGGTGCTTTTTGTCTTCGGATTTAACTTCGGTGCTTAACTCCTGGGCTTGCCTTAGTGCGGCTTCTGGCCACTCAAAGGGCAGGTTATAGCTGCGCAGTGCAATTTCTATTTCCATGCCTGGTGACATGAAATCACCAAGAATTTCGGTGATACGGCCGGTTACTTTTTTGCGCGTTGCTGGGTGTTCGATGATTTCTACCTGTACCATTTCACCTTCTTTAGCACCCAGAAGCTGGTCAGGTGGAACTAACACCTCATGGTGAATGGAAGGGTTTTCTGGAATAACCAAGGCAAAGCCGCTGGATTGAAATTGCAAGCGACCGATGAGCTGTTTAACACCCCTTTCCAGAATTTCAACGACCAGACCTTCTCGGCGGCCGCGTCCATCTTTATTTGCTTCGCGAACCAAAACCAGGTCGCCATCCCAAACCTTGCGCATTTGTTTGTTGTGTAAAAACAGGTCGTTGCTGCCATCTTCTGGAATTAGAAAACCAAAACCATCGCGATGGGCCTGGACACGACCTTTGATTAGATCGAGCTTGCTGATTAGTGCATAGGCACCACGGCGATTAGCAAAGAGCTGGTTGTCTCTTAGCATGGCAAGCAGCCGGCGGCGTAGTGCTTCGATGGAATCGGGGTCGGTCATGCCGTAGGCTTGGCAGAGTTGGTCATGGGTTAATGGCCGACCGGCTTCTTCGAGGCACTGAAGGATGTATTCGCGGCTGGGAACAGGGTGGTCATAAGTCCCTGCTTCTCTAACAGCTTGGGGGTCTTGATCCAGAGGCCAGGTGGCGGTCATGGAGTCTTCCTTATCAGTCTTAATGTAAGAGGTTTCCTGAGGAACCTGAAGTTAATAACACTCAGTCTAGCACGCTGCTTTGACAAAAAATTGAAAAAGAACTTGCACTGGTCAAATTAGATTGTAAAATAGCCAGCCGTTGAGATGCCCAGGTGGCGGAATTGGTAGACGCGCTGGTTTCAGGTATCAGTGGCCGAAAGGCCGTGGAAGTTCGAGTCTTCTCCTGGGCACCATCTCAACAGTCAACTTAGTCTAGCATTTATTGCCCAGGTGGCGGAATTGGTAGACGCGCTGGTTTCAGGTATCAGTGGCCGAAAGGCCGTGGAAGTTCGAGTCTTCTCCTGGGCACCATTAAAGTCTAGCTAAGTTTGTTTCTCTCCCTGCTTTTTCTTCTCTCTAAAATCTAACCAACTTTAAAAGTTAAATCTCTCTGGCTTTCTTAATAAGCGCATAGGCTTGTTGAATTTCTTGTGCTCTCCATTTGGCTTTTTCCAAGGCTCGATCGGTTAAACCTTGCGCCATTAATTTGTCAGGGTGGTTCTGACTCATCAAGCGTCGATAGGCGAGTTTGATCTCCCGGTTACTTGCAGAAGAGTTGAGTCCCAGGGTTCTGTAAGCGCTAACCAGGGTGACTTGCGGCGAGGGTTTGCGCGTGTACTGGTGGCTTTGTTGCTCCTGCCTGGATTCAAAGCCTTTGGCTTGACGTAAGCGCCGATGGAGTCGGTCAAACTCAACTGGGCTGATCTTAAGCGTCGTCAGAAAGCTTTGCAGGCGAGTTAACTGGGCCTCTTTAGGGCCACCATCGGCATAAGCCATTTGCAAAAGCTGCTCTAAAAAATCTAGTCTGCGTTCTTTGCGCGTTGCGTAGCGCTTTTGGAACTGCTCTAGATGAGGCTCTATCCTGGTGCTGGAAAGCTTGCCCTGGTTAAAGAGTGCTATAGCCTCTTGGCGGTCTTTGGGCTTGAGCTTCATGCGTTTAAATAATTTTTCAGCAGCTGCGATTTCTTGCGGTGAAACTCGCCCGTCTTGTTTGGCCAAGTGCCCTAAGCAGATAAACAAGGCTTCACGGTAGATGCGTTCACTGGGTTTGGGCAGGCGGCCTTTGGGTAAGCGAGCGAGCAAGGTGAAGAGTGAGCGGCGATGATAGTCAAAGCTATGGCCCAGAATGACACCCAATGCAAAGCCGACCCAGCCGGCTAAAAAAAAGCCGATCAGTGCGCCCAGTGCCTTGCCTGCAAAAGTTGGAAAATTAAGCTTCATGCCAGCCGCTCTTGTAGCTCGGCCAGTCTGGCGGGTGTACCTATATCGATCCATTCCTGATCATGATAGTGAGCTGTGGCTAGCTGCTGCTCGATCAGCAGCCTTAACAGGGGCGCTAAAGGGAAGGCTTCACCTGCTTTAAGTGTTTTACCGTAAGCCTGGTGTAGGCGTTGTGCACTGAAGGCTTGTGGATGCAGTAAGCTGATGCCTGCAAAGGTCACGGGTTGAGATAAGGCGGTAGGCTGGTTGCTGAGTTGCGACTGGGCGTGTAAATGGAAGTCTCCCTGAGGGTTGTGTTCTGGGTTGGCCACCACGACCAGTTTTGCCAGCTGGCCTGCATCTAACTGCAGTTGGGGCAGAGGGTCACACCAAACGTCGCTATTAACCAGCAAGAAGCTCTCTGCTC
>SKIX01000014.1 GCA_007116195.1 Marinospirillum sp.
CAGATGATGGGGGAAATCAAGTCGCTTCATCAAACAGCCAACCCCTCAGAAACGCTTTTTGTTGTTGATGCTATGACGGGTCAGGATGCGGCCAACACGGCCAAGGCTTTTAATGAAGCCTTGCCACTGACGGGTGTGGTGCTGACCAAGGCGGATGGTGATGCTCGGGGCGGTGCTGCTCTGTCGGTTCGCCATATCACAGGCAAGCCGATCAAATTTATCGGTATGGGTGAAAAAACCGATGCTCTGGAGCCTTTTTATCCCGACCGGATTGCATCCCGCATTTTAGGGATGGGTGATCTGCTTTCTTTGATCGAGGAAGCTGAGCGCACTCTGGATAAGGGCAAAGCAGAAAAGCTGGCGAAAAAAGTTAAAAAGGGCAAAGGGTTTGACCTGGAAGATTTTCGTGAACAGCTCCAGCAAATGAAGAAAATGGGCGGTATGTCCAGCATGCTAGAGAAGTTGCCGGGCATGGGTAATATGGCTAAATTGGCTGAGCAAAAAGGGCCGATGAAAGAAATGGGTAAAATGGAAGCGATTATTAACTCCATGACGCCCTGGGAAAGACAAAAGCCGGAGTTGCTCAATGGCTCACGTAAGCGTCGCATCTGTGAGGGCTCAGGCACTCAGCTGCAAGACTTGAATCGCTTGATCAAGCAGCACAAGCAAATGCAGAAAATGATGAAGAAAATGACCAACAAGGGTGCGGTTGCCAATATGATGCGTGGAATGCAGGGGCAACTGCCCCCTGGAATGGGTGGAGGTGGCCCTATGGGTGGTGGTTTTCCGCCGCGTTTTTAACGAAACCCGGTAAATGGCTTGCGTTTGTTGAGCAGGCTACTACAATAGCGCCACTTAAAAATGGCGGTCAAAAGAGCGTAAAACCTGATGCAAGGCTTCCCAAGGTTGAAGTTATCCATTAGAATACTTCGCCTTTCGGGTGCCTTGCCTTTTGAACAGGTTTTCAAAGCGGGTGGCAGCTCGATTTGTTAAACCCTGGTCGCGAAATAACTTTTATTTTCCGAATAGCTTAAAGGAAAGACTTGCAATGGTAACCATTCGTTTGGCTCGTGGCGGTGCAAAAAAACGCCCTTTTTATCATGTTCACGTAACTGACTCTCGTAACGCTCGTGATGGCCGTTACATCGAGCGCCTGGGTTTCTTTAACCCTGTAGCGCAAGGTAATGCTGAGCGCTTGCGTTTAGATGTTGATCGTCTGCAGCACTGGGTTAGCCAGGGCGCTCAACTGTCTGATCGTGTTGCTAAGCTGGCTAAAGAAGCAGCTAAGCAGCAGTAAGCTGTTTTCGCCTTTGTCTGTTCGAACATGAGCAGGATTGTCTAGGAGCAAGCCGCACATGAGCGAAAAAGATGAGGTGTTGCTGGGTAAGATAACCAGTATTTTTGGAATTAAAGGATGGGTGAAGGTTTACTCCTATACCGATCCTATGGAAAACCTGCTTGCTTATCCTCAGTGGATACTCAGGCACCAGGGTAAAACCTTTACTGTGAAGAAAGCTGATGGACGGCGACAAGGTAAAGGCTTGGTTGCCAAGCTAGAAGGCTACTCCACTCCAGAAGAAGCAAAAACTCTTGCTGGTGCGCAGATTCTTTTAGAAAAAAAAGAGTTGCCCGATTTGCCAGCTGGTGAGTTTTACTGGAATCAGCTTATTGGCTTACAGGTAGTGAACTGCCAAGGTCAGTTGTATGGCCGAGTCGATTATCTGATGGAAACAGGCGCTAATGATGTTCTGGTAGTAAAGCCAATTAAAGGCAGTCTAGATCGTCAGGAACGTTTGATTCCTTGGTTGCAGCCAGAAGTGATTAAGCAGGTTGATTTAGAGTCAGGCATTCTTAGCGTTGACTGGGATGCAGACTTTTAAACTTTAGAATAGAAGTGAGACAAGCAAAGTGTGGTTTGGTGTTGTTTCTCTGTTTCCACAGATGTTCACAGCCATCACTGAGCAGGGTGTCACTTCCCGTGGAATCAAGCAGGGTCTGCTAGCAGTCGACTTTTGGAATCCACGTGACTTTACTACAGACCGCCATCGTACTGTAGATGACCGTCCCTATGGTGGTGGTCCTGGAATGCTGATGAAAGTCGAGCCTCTAAGGGCTGCTATTCATGCAGCCAAGCAGCAGGCAGGCGCAAATGCCAAGGTGATTTATCTTTCTCCTCAGGGTCGTAAGTTAGATCAAACTGGTGTGGTGGAGTTAGCTTCCAGGGATAAGCATATTTTAGTGGCTGGACGCTACGAAGGAATTGATGAGCGCATTATTGCCTCAGAAATTGATGAGGAATGGTCAATAGGTGACTATGTCCTTAGTGGCGGAGAGTTGGCAGCCATGGTGCTGATAGACTCAGTATCCCGTCTAGTGCCCGGTGTTTTAGGGCATGAGTCATCAGCAGAAGAAGACTCTTTTGCTGAGGGTTTGCTGGACTGTCCGCACTATACAAGACCCGAAGTGATCGACGGGCAAGGCGTACCTGAGGTGTTACTAAGTGGTAATCACCAAGCAATACGCCGCTGGCGCCTCAAGCAGGCGCTGGGTCGAACCTGGTTGCGGCGACCTGATCTGTTGGCTAAAAGTCAGCTAGAAAAGGAGCAGCAGGAATTGTTAGCAGAATTTATCCGCGAATACGATGCCCCGCTTACCAGGGCGCAAGTCGAGCGGCCTTAGTCTAGGAGCGAGCAGCAATGAGTAGCAAAAACGCAATTATTCAGGCTCTTGAAGCCGAGCAAATGAACAAAGAAGTGCCC
>SKIX01000142.1 GCA_007116195.1 Marinospirillum sp.
ACCCAGATTTATTAGAGCAGGCGTTTGGTGGTTTTCAGCGTCGAGCTGAAACAGGAAAATTCATCGTTTACCAGGCAAGCAAATCTAACTAATGAAGCAGCCCTCTCCCCCGTCACTGAATAAAGATTCTCTTTTCGCTCACCCGCTAGACGAGCTGGCCAGCTTTTCTTTTGATGAACAGGTGGTTCGCGTTTTTCCGGATATGATTAAACGCTCAGTTCCTGGTTATTCGCAAATTTTGGGTATGGCAGGAGTGATTGCCAAACGCTATGTGCCTGAAGGCGGGCGTATTTATGATCTAGGCGCTTCTTTAGGCGGTTCAACACTGAGTGTTTTGCAACAACTGCATGAGCTGCAGCAGGTTGAGGTTATTGCGGTCGATAACTCTGAAAGCATGGTCGGCCGCTGCCAGCAGTTGCTGCAACAAACCTATCCTGAGCGCGCAGTGCAGGTGGTTTGTGCCGATATCAGCGAGTTGGATTATCAGCGTTGCGACCTGATTCTGCTCAATTTTACTTTGCAGTTTTTGCCCCTGGATCAACGCCAGCCGCTACTTGACCACCTCTTTGCTGCCCTAAGACCTGGGGGGGCCTTGTTGCTGAGTGAAAAAGTGCACTTTGATGACCCGCGCCAGTCACAGTTGCTGTATGAATTACACCATGATTTTAAGCGTGCTAATGGTTATTCAGATATGGAAATAAGCCAGAAGCGTACGGCTTTGGAAGATGTGCTTAGAACAGCAACACCTGAGCAGCACCAGGCTGCTCTGCAACAAGCTGGTTTTGCCTTCACGCTGCAATGGTTTCAGTACCTTAACTTTGCGTCCTTTTTGGCTTTAAAAGGGGGTGAAGATGCAGCCGCCTGACTTTTCAGAGGTTTATCAGCGCTTTGCGCACTATGGCCGAGAAACACCGGGTCTGCATACCTGGTTGGCTCGCTTACCTGAACAGCTGGCCGCTGCTCTGGATACCCAGCGTTTTCCTGAGTTTATTGGTTGGTGGCAGCGTGTTAATCAGTTGCCGCAGTTACAGCAAGCCAAGATTAATCTGAATGCTGCTGCTATTACAGCTACCGAAGGTCAAGCTTTAAGCGGGGAAGGTCTAAGCGCGCAACAGCAGAAAAAAATAACCGGTCTGCTGCAAGGTTTGATGCCTTGGCGCAAAGGGCCTTTTGATTTACACGGCGTATATATTGATACCGAATGGCGCTCTGATTTTAAATGGCAGCGCTTAGCTCCCCACTTGGGTCGTCTGGATGGTCGTCGAATTTTGGATGTTGGCGGGGGTAGTGGTTACCATGCCTGGCGTTTAGCCGGGGCTGGTGCTGAGTGGGTGGTCTGTATTGATCCCTCACCACGATTTTTTGCACAGTTTTCCTCGGTCAAGAAGCTGCTAGGCTCAGCCGAGCTGCCAGCTGTCGATCATTTGCCCTTGGGTATAGAGGCTGTACCGGCCAATTTAGAGGCCTTTGATAAGGTGCTATCAATGGGCGTGCTCTATCATCGGCGCTCCCCTATCGATCACCTTTTTGAGTTAAAGGCGGCCCTGCGCCCCGGCGGAGAGCTGGTTTTAGAAACCCTGGTCGTTGACGGTGATGAACAGCAGGTTCTCATGCCAGAAGGGCGCTATGCTGCCATGGGCAATGTCTGGTTCTTGCCTTCAGTTGCTGCTCTGAGCTTATGGCTTAGACGTGCAGGCTTTCGGAATATCCGCTGTGTAGATATAAACCTCACCACTACTGAAGAACAGCGAGCAACGCCCTGGATGACTTTTCAATCTTTGGCAGACTTTTTGGACCCTAACAACCCTGCCTTAACGCGGGAAGGCTATCCCGCGCCCAAGCGTGCTTTGTTACTCGCTGACAAGCCGAGCTAAGCTTTCGCCCATTTTAACTGGGGTGCCGTTTTGTAGGTCATCGCGCCACTGAACGGCATTGGGGCCAAATACCAGAATGACCGTAGAACCCAGCTTGAAGCGCCCCATTTCCTCGCCCTTGGCCATAATGATTGGTTGAGGGTCAGAGAAATCTTTTAGCTTGACCTCGCGTACAGGTGGCGTGACCTGGCCACCCCACACGGTCTCTATGCCTGCTACGATCATAGCCCCAACTAAAATCATCGCCATAGGGCCAGCAGGGGTATCAAAAAAACACACCAAGCGCTCATTGCGGGCAAAAAGCCCAGGCACATGATCGGCTGTTGCCTGGTTAACGGAAAAAAGCCGCCCTGGCACATAAAGTGTTTGCTTTAAGGTTGCATTCAAGGGCAGGTGAACGCGGTGATAATCCTTGGGTGATAAGTAAATGGTTGCAAAAGAGCCGCCCATAAAAGGCTTGGCCTTATCGGTATCGCCACCCAAGAGGCGGGTCAAACTATAGTGAATTCCCTTAGCCTGCAGAACCCGACCATGTTCCAGTGCGCCGAGTTCGCTAATGGCTCCATCAGCTGGGCTGACTAGCTGCTCTGGGTCAGCGTTAACAGTTCGTGCTCCCTCTTTTAAAGGGCGGGTAAAAAATTCATTGAAGTTAGCATAGGCTCGAGGATCTTCCTGTTCAGCCTCGCTCATATCGACTTGAAACTGTTTGATAAAGCGGCTGATCAGTAAGTTCTTGACCCAGCCTACGCGGCACTCGGCTAAGCGCCCAGTCAAGCGAGATAAAAGATGATGAGGCAGCAGGTACTGGCTGAGAGCAAAGAGCTTGGCTTTATTCACTGAAGTTTTCCTGTAGAGTAACCGAATTCGATCATTGTAGC
>SKIX01000149.1 GCA_007116195.1 Marinospirillum sp.
AGCATGGGCATACCGGTTTCAGTGTGAGTACCAAACATACCGAACATGGGAATGGGGTTGCCGGTTAACTGCAAGGAAATAAAGATAGCAGGGATGGTGTAAGCAATAATCAGTACCACGTACTGAGCAACCTGAGTATAGGTAATGCCTTTCATACCACCAAAAACAGCGTAGAGGAATACGATTAGAGCCGCAATCCAAATACCTGCACTACTGCTCACTTCCAGGAAGCGAGAGAAGGCAACACCAGCACCCGTCATCTGGCCGATAACATAGGTTACAGAAGCGACAATCAAACAAACCACAGCAATGGTACGCGCGGTGTTGCTGTAGAAACGGTCACCAATGAAATCAGGCACAGTGAACTTACCAAACTTACGCAGGTAAGGAGCCAGGAGCAGCGCCAGAATTACATAGCCGCCTGTCCAGCCCATAAGGAAGGTTGAGTTGGCATAACCACCTGAAGCGAGCAGGCCCGCCATAGAGATGAAGGAGGCAGCAGACATCCAGTCAGCCGCTGTCGCCATACCGTTGGTTACGGGGTGAACACCACCGCCAGCAACGTAGAACTCTTTGGTTGAGCCAGCACGGGCCCAGATAGCAATACCGATGTAGAGCGCAAAAGATGCACCTACAAACAGCAGGTTAATTGCAAATTGACTCATGCTGGTTTACTCCCCAAGGCCAAATTTTTCGTCGAGTTTATTCATTTTCCATGCATAGAAGAAAATGATACCGATGAAGGTTAAAATTGAGCCCTGTTGAGCAAACCAAAAGCCTAGGTCAGCACCACCAACAGGAATACCTGCAAGCAGAGGACGCAAAAGGATTGCAAAGCCATAAGAAACCGTAGCCCAGACTACTAGGCATCCGGCTATTAAGCGAACGTTCGCTTTCCAGTATTCAGCAGCATTTGTTTTATCGTCTGCCATAGTTGTGCTCTCCGTTTATTGTTATTGAGAGTTTTCGGGGAAACTGCACGAGCGATTCTGCAAAAATATACCCATTAATGTAAGCCCCGACATTAGTAGTAGAGCAGGGCACCGCCTAGGCAAGATAATGAATAGCTATATTTTTCAAATAGTTAAGTTTTTTAGGTGAAGCCCAGGCCTTGAGCCTTGCCCCTCAGGCAGGACAATAGTCTAATAGTGCTTCCCTTTAAAAAAGATGCTCCACCTCCTTTTAACACAACAGGTTGTTTAATATGTTTGCTGGTTGGCAACTCATTGTTTTTTCTCTGGCCTATCTACTGCTGCTGTTTGCTATTGCCTGGCAGGGTGATCGTTCGGCACGCCAGCAAGCACCCAAAAGCCGCCCCTGGGTTTTTAGCCTTGCCCTGACGGTTTATTGCACCTCCTGGACATTTTACGGTGCGGTGGGTCAAGCAGCGGGCGGTGGTCTTTTATACTTGAGTATCTTTATCGGCCCTATACTCACCTACTTCTTTGCTTGGCCTTGGCTGCGCAAGATTTTTCGTATCAGCAAGGCACAAAATATCACCTCCATTGCTGACTTTATTGCCTCTCGTTATGGTAAATGGCAGCTACTCGCCGTGGTGGTTACAGGGGTTGCGCTGGTCAGTACCCTGCCCTATATCGCATTGCAGCTTAAGGCCGTGGCCATGGCCTACGAAGTACTGACTAACTACCCTGATCTTGCCCAGCCAAACGATTACGCCAGCCTGCCTTTTTATGCCGATACCGCCTTTCATGTTGCGCTTATTTTGGCTGTTTTTGCCATTTTATTTGGTGCACGCCATATTGATGCAACAGAGCATCATGAAGGCCTGGTTCAAGCAATCGCTTTTGAATCGCTCGTTAAGCTGTTTGCTTTTCTGGCTGTGGGTATCTTTATCACCTGGGGTGTATTTGGCGGTTTTGGTGACCTGACAGCTAAAGCAGAATTCTTTCGTCCACTTGAAGCCCAGCTAAACACCAGTGCCCTGACCCAAGGCTTTGTTGCCCAAACCCTGTTGGCTATGATGGCGATTATTCTGCTGCCGCGCATGTTTCATGTGACGGTAGTCGAGAATGCCCACAAGAATGATGCTCGCTACGCGCGCTGGTTCTTGCCTGTTTATTTAGGCTTATTTGCTATTTTTGTTTTACCTATAGCCGCGGCAGGCTTAATTACTTTTCCTGACGGCCAGGTTGAGGCAGACACCTTTGTGCTAACCCTGCCACTGGCCTATGACGCTGGCTGGCTAGCTCTGCTCGCTTATATTGGCGGGTTTTCTGCCGCGACCAGTATGGCCATCATGGCGACGGTTGCGGTCAGCATTATGGTTTCCAATGAAATTGTTATTCCCTTTCTGCTTAAAACCCAGTGGGTCAGCAGTACATCACACCGTGATTTTGGCCGCCTGGTCTTACGCATCCGCCGCCTGACGATTCTATTGGTCTTGGTTTTTGGCTACTTCACCTACCGTTTAATCGCAGAGTTCAACTCCCTGGCAGCTACTGGCTTTCTTGCTTTTGCCGCCATAGGCCAGCTAGCGCCAGCAGTCATCGGCGGTATTTTATGGAAACAGGGTAACCGCTGGGGTGCTCTTGCCGGCCTGGTCGTCGGTGGCTCTCTATGGGCCTACACTCTGTTACTGCCCAGCTTGGAAGCAGCAGGTTTGGTTGACCATCAACTTCTGGTTGCCGGGCCTTGGGGAATTGAGTGGTTAAGACCTACCGCTCTGTTTTTACCTATGGGGCTGGATTTCTTTTCTCAAGGGGTGCTCTGGAG
>SKIX01000197.1 GCA_007116195.1 Marinospirillum sp.
CTCCTGCTCTTGTTCAGGTAAATCGAGCTTGTGAAAATGTGCATTAAAAATTTTCATGCACTCACCACAGCGCACCGCGCCATAAGCGAGCTCTAACTCTTGTTCACTGATTTCAAAAACGCTCTCGCAATGAGGGCAGCGAGCAAGTTGTGGATTTTTTCTGTTCATGCCAAACCTTTCCTTGCTTGGGCTAGTTCACGCTGTTGCGTCGCCCACTGATTCTTACCCAATCATCCTGGCAGTCCGGCTGGTTTAGCTCAAACCAGGGGCGATAAGCTTGGGCAACAGCTTCAGCCTGATGTGCAAGAATGCCAGAAAGCACCATTAGCCCGCCAGGTTTTACTTGTTCAGCTAGTTGAGCTGCTAAATCAATTAAAGGGCCAGCCAGTATGTTGGCAGCAAGCACATCAACCTGAATTTTGGGACAAGTTTCAGGATAGTAAACCGGAAAAGCTTCGGGTGCTAGCTGATTACGCTGGGCATTTTGCTGACTGGCTTCTAGAGCTTGGGGGTCAATATCCACACCCCAGGCTTGCTTGGCACCCAGTAATAACCCTGCAATGCCCAGGATACCCGAGCCACAGCCATAATCTAGTAGCGTTTTGCCTTCAAGGTTTTGGCTATCTAACCAATTTAAGCAAAGCGCTGTTGTTGGATGGGTTCCCGTTCCAAAGGCCAGCCCTGGATCGAGTATTAAATTAACCGCCTCCGGTTCTGGTGGTTGATGCCAGCTGGGTACAACCCAAAGCCGTTGGCCCATTGCCAGGGGCTGAAAACTATCCATCCACTCGCGAATCCAGTCTTTGTCTTCAAGAATCTCTAGCCTTAACTGTAGAGGCTCTTGCGGATACTCGGCAGACCAGCGTTGCTGAATCGCGCTTTGCATGGCTGCGGCATCTTGCTGACCATCATAAAGCCCTGTTACCCAGGTATTTTGCCACAGCGGGGTTGTGCCTCTTAAAGGTTCAAAGACAGGTTCGTCTTGGGCATCGGTTAAGGTAATTGCGCAAGCGCCTGCTTCAAGTAGCCAGTCTTCGAGGGTTGCTGCTTGCTCAGGACTAACTAGGGTTTTAATTTGCAGCCAGGACATGAAAGCTTCCAGCAGGAGTTTGAAGAAAAGAAGTTGTGGCCATCCTTGGCAGCAAAAAACTAGAGACTTAGTTTTTTCTCCAGATAGTGAATATTCACACCACCTTTTTGGAAGTGGGTGTCTCTCACTAGATCCTTATGTAGCTCGGTATTGGTTTTAATGCCTTCAATCAAGAGCTCATCTAAAGCACCTCGCATACGAGTTAAAGCAGCTTCGCGATCAATGCCCCAGGTAATCAGTTTACCAATTAAGGAGTCATAAAAAGGTGGGACTGAATAACCACTGTAGATATGCGAGTCCATGCGTACACCGAGCCCACCCGGTGCATGGTACAGGGTGATTTTGCCAGGCGAAGGCATAAAGGTGCGTGGGTCTTCAGCATTAATGCGACACTCAAAAGAGTGGCCCATCACCTGAATGTTTTCCTGGCGAAGTCTAAGTGGTTGACCCGAAGCAATCATCAGCTGTTCTTTGACGATATCGACCCCCGTTACCTGTTCGGTAACTGGGTGCTCCACCTGAACCCGGGTGTTCATTTCGATAAAGTAGAAGCGACCATCTTCGTACAAGAATTCAAAGGTGCCAGCACCACGATAATTAATGGTGTTACAGGCATCAACACAGGCTTTAAGTACCTGACGACGGGCTTCTTCGTCTAGATGGGGTGCTGGAGCCTCTTCAATAACCTTTTGATGGCGACGCTGCAAGGAGCAGTCACGATCATAAAGGTGAACCGCATTGCCTTGGCCATCGGCTAGCACCTGAACCTCAACATGGCGCGGGTTTTCCAGGAACTTTTCCATGTACACGGTGCTATCGCCGAAAGCTGAACCCGCTTCAGTTTTGGTGACATGCACAGCATTGAGCAGGGCGCCCTCTGAATGCACCACTCGCATACCGCGACCACCGCCACCTGCTGCTGCTTTGATAATAACAGGTAGACCTATACGGCGGGCCGTTGCCAAAATTTGTTCAGGATCATCGGGCAAAGGGCCATCTGAGCCAGGTACTGTAGGTACCCCGGCTTTTTTCATGGCTGCGATTGCAGAAACCTTGTCGCCCATTAAGCGGATGGTGTCAGCTTTGGGGCCAATAAAAACAAAGCCAGAGCGTTCAACCTGTTCAGCAAAGTCTGCATTTTCTGCTAAAAAACCATAGCCTGGATGAATAGCGGAAGCATCGGTGACTTCACAGGCTGCAATCAGAGCAGGAATATTAAGATAAGAATCAGTAGAAGCGGCTGGGCCTATGCAGACGGCTTCATCAGCCAAGCGCACATGCATTAGGTCGCGGTCGGCTTTCGAGTGCACTGCAACTGTTTTGATGCCTAGCTCACGACAGGCGCGAAGTATGCGAAGTGCAATTTCGCCGCGATTGGCGATGACGACTTTTTCAAGCATTGCTATCCCTCTTGGCGGCACCTAAGCGCCGCAGCGTGAAATAAGTGACCCTAGAGGGGTTAGACAAGAACAACCAGGGGTTGATCAAACTCAACGGGCTGACCATCTTCAAGCAGAATGGCTTCAACAACACCATCTTTATCGGCTTCAATTTGATTCATCATTTTCATGGCTTCAACGATGCAAAGGGTATCGCCTTTTTTAACGACAGAGCCGACTTCAATAAA
>SKIX01000053.1 GCA_007116195.1 Marinospirillum sp.
GCTATGAAAAGCCATGGGCACTCCTTGCTACGCATTTGCTAATTTCTGTAATTTTTGTTTACAGGCTTTACACCTCATTATAGTAGAGGTAAATCGACTGGTTCGACAAGTTTCGATTAACTCAGCTTTAAGCTAGTCAAGGTAATCCAGTAAGCGCTTCCATTGCTGTGTCTTCTCAGCCAAGGATAAAAATGCATAAGCAGGGCTAGTTGAAGGCAGCTGCACCAGGGGTAGTCGCTGAGCACTGGAGCTTAATAAGGGTAGAACATGGCGTCGGTAGCTAGTATAAGCTTTGCCGCCATTACAAAAGATGGCGGCTGTATCTGGGTGCTGTTGAAACCAACCAGGAAAATCATTGGTTTGGATGCTGGACTCGAGGATATCGGCATCCAGGCTGGAAGGTCGAATGCAAGACTGCATGACATCCCAAAGGCCAATGCCCTTGTTCTTAAGTTGCTCAACACGCGCTGCGTAAGGCAGGGTAGGATCAAAATTCAGCAGCTTGGCCATGATAGGCCAAAAGGCGTTGCGAGGATGAGCATAATAGCATTGGACTTGAAGCGAGGCCTTACCTGGCATGGAGCCAAGGATAAGCAGTCTGCATAGTTTTGGCTCCAAGGGCGGAAAGCTGTAGATCGGCTGCATTTGCGTTAAACTGATGTTTTAAAAATTAAGGTTAAGAAGGGCTCATGAAAATTTGGGTGGATGCTGATGCTTGTCCCGTCGCGATGCGCACTATTCTTTTCAAGGCTGCCGAAAGAGTCAAGCTGCCTTTGATTCTGGTCGCTAACCAGCCGATCAAAGTACCCCAGTCCGAATGGATTTCCAGTCAGCAGGTGCTCTCTGGCTTTGATGTGGCTGATGATGAAATTGTGCGCCAGGTTGAAGCGGGGGATTTGGTGATTACCAGTGATATTCCCTTAGCTGCCGAGGTTATTGCAAAGGGTGCCCAGGCATTGAATACTCGAGGAGAGCTGTATACGACTGACAGTATTAAGGCTCGTTTGAATATGCGAGATTTTATGGACACCCTACGCTCTAGTGGTATTCACACTGGTGGCCCTGCCGCTTTAAGTCAGGCTGACCGGCGCGAATTTTCGAATCAGCTGGACCGGATTCTGACTCGATTTTTACGCAAAAGCCTAAGTGCAGAAGACAATAAAATGCAAAATAAAAAATAAACTGCTTGACGCCTCCTAATTAAAAGCGCATTGTGTGTCTCGTAGGTAGCAAGTCAGTGTTTAGACAGTTCTGTAATCGAGACCTTTAGGTTTTATCAGTACTACATTTAGACCTCGCTTGATTCCCGCAACAACGAGCTTGGGAATTCTTCTCTAAAAGTTCTGATAAATTTAAATTAAAGGTAGTTTATTATGGAAACTGGTACAGTTAAGTGGTTCAACGACACTAAAGGCTTCGGCTTCATTACTCCAGAGAACGGTGGCGACGATCTGTTTGCTCACTTCTCCGAAATTCAATCAGACGGCTTCAAGTCTCTGGCTGAAAATCAGCGTGTATCCTTTGAAGTGACGACTGGCCCCAAAGGCAAGCAAGCTGCAAAGATTCAAGTTATCTAATAACTTTGTAATCCAGCTTGACGAAGAACCCACCTCTTTTGGTGGGTTTTTTTATGCCTGATTTTTGCCTTGTCAGTAATCCTGATCCAGGAGGGCACTATAAATGCTGAAATTGGGTTTCATTCACCGCATCAAATTCTTTGTTGAACGCCAATTCATCAAGGGTGCCAGCTTTCAACTTCTGGCTGTGATGCTGCTTATTGGCTTTATTTCACTGTTTGCCGGTGCTTTAGTCGCTTGGACGGGCAACCAATTTGATAACTTAAGCTCTGCGGTTTGGTGGGCTTTTTTACGCCTGTCTGATCCAGGTTATCTGGGTGATGATGAAGGCACCTGGGTTCGTTTTATTTCCACTCTCCTGACTGTTTCCGGCTATGTGCTTTTTCTAGGCACCCTGGTTGCGATTATGACGCGCAAGCTGATCGAAGTCATGAATAGCCTGGAGCGCGGCCTGACTCCTGTTTTTATAAAAAATCATATTGTTGTTCTGGGCTGGACCAGTCGTACTCTGCCTTTGCTCAGAGAGATTTTAAGTGCATCGCGCCTGGTGCAACGCTTTCTGGAGCGCAACACCACCTCCAGACGGTTACAGCTGGTGGTTTTATCGGAAAATGCTTCGGCAGCACAAAGGCTGGAACTGGCGAATGAAGCGGGTATTGGTCGCCGCGCCAAACAGGTTATCTTACGCGCTGGAACGCCTATTCAACCCGATGCCCTGAAGCGAGTCGCTTGCCTGGATGCTGCCGCCATTATTTTGCCGAGCAACCCTCAGGGGTTGGACAGCAAAGTGGCAGCGGATGTGGAAACGCTCAAGGCCATGTTGTCCATTGCAGCTCAGGCGCGTGATCTGGCACAGCCCTTACCCTTGATGGTTGTGGAACTGCAGGATATTCGTAAGTTGGCCGTGGCCAGAAGAGCCTACCCAGGGCCCCTGGAAGTGATTGCCGGTGATGCCACCATCAGTCGTTTGATGACTCAAAACCTACTGCACCCTGGACTATCCACTGTTTATAACGAGTTGTTAACTGCAGCAGAGGGCAATGAGATATATGTGCGCTCTGGAGAAGCCATGCCGGGTTACAGCCTGGAAGAATTGGCCTGCAGGTGCCC
>SKIX01000026.1 GCA_007116195.1 Marinospirillum sp.
CCCTATCATCTCGCTTTTGTGTTCTGTGCGGTCATCACTCTATTTGCAATCTTATTTGGTGCTCGGCACATCTCTTTACGCGAAAGACATGAAAGCCTGCTCGTTGCTATTGCGTTTGAGTCTCTCGTTAAACTTTTAGCATTTCTTGTTCTGGGGGTGGCAACTCTATTACTGGTATTTGGCAATTTAGAGGGCTTGGAAACCTGGCTAGCCAGCCACGGCGACCAACTAGCCGCTGCAGTCAAGCCCCTGGAAGATAACCAGTGGCGTACTCTGCTGTTACTCTTTTTTGCGACCGCTGTGTCTATGCCGCATATTTTCCATATTATTTTCACTGAAAACCCTTCAGAAAAGGCGCTCCTGCAAGCAACCTGGGCACTGCCACTTTTTTTACTTTTACTAGCCTTGCCAGTACCGGTCATTTTCTGGGCACACCAAGCAATGGGGTCTACTTTACCGATGGAGTATGCCAGCCTAGCTCTTGGTGGCTATTGGAGCCTGCTATCCTTCATCGCCGGCTTAGCAGCTGCTAGCGGCACCATTATTGTGATGACTCTGGCACTTGCCCCCATGGCGCTCAATCACCTGGTGCTTTCTGTTTATCAACCCCCGGCACGCTTCGATATCTACTATTGGCTGGTCTGGATGCGTCGCCTGCTTATTGCCAGTCTAATTTTTATTGCCTACCTGGTTTATCTTATATTGAGCGTACGCCATGATCTGGCAACTCTGGGGCTATCCGCCTTTATCGGCACCCTGCAATTTTTGCCTGGCATTATTGCTCTGCTCTATTGGCCTACCGCCAACCGTAAGGGCTTGCTAGCGGGTTTAACTGTTGGCTTTGGTGTCTGGTTTGTAGGCTTGGGCTTGCCCTTAATGTTTGATATCCATCAACTTAGCTGGCCTGGCGGCCATCTGCCCCTGAAGGGCTTTGATGCCTGGTATCAGGTAACCCTGGTCTCCATAACTCTTAACATTTTAGTCTTTATCCTAGTTTCCCTGATTACCGAACCCAGCGAAGAAGAAAAAATTGGTGCTCAAGCCTGTTCCCAAGACTCTTTACTTCACTCCAAACGGTTACAACTAAAAGCCCGTTCGCCTCACGACTTTGTGCGCTTTCTTAGCATTCCTTTAGGCCAGATGACTGCCCAACAGGAAGTAACCCGAGCTCTGCAAGAATTAGGGCTCAATAACCAGGATGCCCGCCCCTACGCGTTGCGGCGGTTACGCGATCAGGTGCAAGCCAATTTATCAGGCATGATGGGGCCGGCCGTTGCTCAGGAGTTAATCGACCGCTATCTGCCCTGGCAAAAAGACAAAGCAGGTAATGATGACGATATTCATTTCGTTGAACGCCACCTTGAAGATTATCAAACTCGCTTAACCGGCATGGCTCGTGAGCTTGATAAACTTAGACGCCACCACCGACAAACCCTACTGTATTTGCCTGTTGGTATTTGCACTTTAGGCCGAGATCAAGAGGTTTTAATGTGGAATCATGCTATGGAGCGGCTCACCCAAATCCAAGGAGAGGACGTCATCGGCTCCCGGTTACGCCACCTGCCCAGCCCTTGGAACCAAGTGCTTCAGGAATTTATCCAAGACCCGCGCCAGCAGGTTTACCGCCAACCCCTGGAAACCACGAACAAACAGCACCTTTGGCTCAGCCTGCACAAAGCCACTTTAGATGACCCTGCCGCACTCATGGGTGGGCTGGTGCTTCTGGTTGAAGACCAGAGCGACACCAAACGACTAGAAGATGAGCTTATACATAATGAGCGCCTCGCCTCTATAGGTCGCCTGGCAGCGGGTGTGGCTCATGAAATAGGTAACCCGGTTACCGGCATCTCTTCACTGGCACAAAACCTTAAATATGATGCCGAAGACCCAGCTACCGTACGCGAAACCAGCCAACAAATTCTCCACTTAACGCACCGTATTACCGCCATCGTTCAATCACTGGTCAGTTTTTCTCATGCGGGTAGACACAAAGAAAAACAACAGCAGTTTGAGCAGGTTGAAGTGCGCAGCGTGTTAGAAGAAGCTATTCAGCTCATTTCGTTAAGCAAGCGAAGCAATAATCGTCACTTCGTCAACCAGTGCCCAGCTGATCTTTACCTGCTGGGGGACACTCAGCGTCTGGTACAGGTCTTTGTTAACCTGCTTGCTAATGCTCGAGATGCCACTCAAGACTCAGGCCATATTTATGCCACCGCTTACCTGGAAGGTGCCAAGCTTCTAGTCGAAGTCCATGATGATGGCTGCGGCATTCCTCAAGAAGACCTAGAGCACCTCTTCGAACCCTTTTACACCACCAAAGAAGCGGGCGAAGGCACTGGCTTGGGTCTGGCGCTGGTTTATAGTATTGTCGAAGAGCATGGCGGGCAGATACTCGCCCTAAGCCCCAGCCCTAAACTAGGCACCGGCAGCTGCTTTCAATGTCGATTTTCTCATACAACGTTACCAACCCAGGAGGTGCCTGAACACCATGAGCCATATTCTGATCGTTGAAGACGAAGGAATCATTCGCTCTGCTTTGCGGCGACTGCTGGAACGCAATGGCTTCCAGGTTAAAGAAGCAGGAACCGTCCCTGAAGCCAAAGCTCAACTGGCTAACAGTCACTTTGACTTGATTATCAGCGACCTGAGACTACCCGGTGAAGCCGGCAC
>SKIX01000134.1 GCA_007116195.1 Marinospirillum sp.
CCAGCGACAGCTTCTTGATGGTAGGGGCGCATTGCTCCATCAACTTGCTGCCCACCGCCGTGGAACCGGTGAAGGAGAGCTTGCGCACGGTGGGGTTGGCACAGAGTTCAGCGCCCACTTCGCGGGCGTTATCCACATCCGCCGGCAGAATGTTGAGAATCCCGGCGGGAATCCCGGCACGATCCGCCAGCTCGGCCAACGCCAGAGCGGAGAAGGGTGTCTGGGGTGCGGGTTTAACCACCATGGCGCAGCCAGCAGCTAAAGCAGGCGCGACCTTACGAGTAATCATCGCTGCCGGGAAGTTCCAGGGGGTAATGGCGGCAGCGACACCGATGGCTTGTTTGATGACCAGAAGGCGTTTGTCCGGCTGGTGGCCAGGTAGGGTTTCGCCATTGACCCGTTTGGCTTCTTCGGCAAACCACTCCACAAAGGAGGCGGCATAGGCAATCTCACCCTGGGCTTCAGGGAAGGGTTTGCCCTGTTCCAGCGTCATGATGCGGCCCAGATCCTCCTGGTTTTCCATCATTAAATCAAACCACTTGCGCAACCGATTGCCCCGGTCCTTGGCGGTCAGTGCCTGCCAGGCGGGCATGGCCGCTTCAGCCGCTTCGATGGCACGACGGGTTTCCGCCTGGCCGAGGTTGGGCACTTCACCCAGTAATTCATTATTGGACGGGTTGTAAATTTTGGTGGTGGCACCTGAATCTGCTGAGACCCAATCACCATTGATCCAGGCCTGTTGACGAAAAAGGGCGCTGTCTTTGAGTTGCATAAAGCCTCCAAACCGAAAAATCGGGGATGTTTTTAGCCAGAATAGCAGCCCTGTCAGGCTCTTGTCAGCTGTCGATAAGGAGGGTAGGACTTGTCAAGTGTCCACAGGGCTGTTTTTTTGACCTGTCAAGAGGTGTTTCAGCGATTTTTGCTGAATTTTGGTTTGCCTAAGTGGAACTCAAGCTTGGAAACTGTCAAGAGGTATTTTAAGGTTTTTTTTACTAAGTTGTTTTTAATCAATGGCTTATAGTTTTTCTAAAGCTTTAGGGTGTCCTGAGTTTTTATTGCTTGCTAGGAGGTGGTGGCTTTTTAATCAATTTGTCATTGAGCTAGAAGTGATGGGCAATAGACTGGGTTGCCATGAGTTTGTTAACAGATTTATCCACAGTAATTGTGCATAACTGCAGGAAGGTTAGAAGGTTAACAGCGGCTTTACCAGCCGCTAGCTTGGGGGATGGGTTGAGCAAGGGGTTGGAATTTTTTTGCGGCTAAGCGTACACCGAGGTCTGAGTCTCGAAGTAGTTCGCTGGCAAGGTATTGATCCAAGTCTTGGCGTTTGGCTAGTGCTAGCCTAACTGCAGCTTCTGAGTCTTCAAGCAGGTTGTTTGCAGCTTCAAAGCTCAGGTTACCTTGTTTTGCTAGCCAAAAACGCACCTTGGGATTGCTGTGTTGACTCAGTTGCTCACTCAGGTTGAATGGCAGCTTAGGATGTTGAGCAAGAATTACGGCTAGTTCAGGGTTCTTTTGGTAAATAGCTAGCCATTCACTTTCTGGTAAAGAAAATTGAAAAGCTAGCTGAATTTTTTGAGGATCTTGGCTTTTAAGAAGAGATAAAAGTTGCTGGGTATTCATTTTGTTGGTGCCTCTGCGCCTGCTGTCTTTGACCTTAGTATAGCTTGTTTGTAGTAATACTACAAAATATTGGCTTGAATGTGATCTGCTTCATGCTTTTCTAATGTTGTCAGGTAAATCTGACAAAATAATTGCGAACTTCAGTTAAAGTTATATTCATCAAAACTGGTCAAGCATTAAGAAAACTGCAAGGAGCTATCATGGTCGATAAATTTACTCAGCGCTTATTAGTGGTAGAAACCGATGCCAGCTACTCTAAGCGTCTAGCTGCAGCATTTATGGAAAAGGGGTTTGAGGTGGATTTGGCTGCAGGGGCGTTGGATCTGTTTTCGCTTTGGGACTATCAGCGATATGATTTGGTTTTGCTGGCATTTAATCTGGCTGATGAGGATGGCTTGGTTGCCTTAAGAAAGCTGCGCCAACGTGATGATTTGCCGGTTTTTATGTTGATGGATGAAGAAAACAATGAGTCTTTATTGGCTGCTCTAGAAATGGGCGCTGATGATGTGATTAGCAAAAAATCACTTTTAGAGGCGCTAGTGCTGCGTGTAGGAAATTGTTTAGATCGCCTGCAAGGCTTGCAAAACCCTGTTTGGAAAAACACTAAGCGGGTTTGGCGGTTTTCTGATTGGCGCTTGGAAGAAGCGACGCGCTTGTTGGTTCACGCCGAAGGTCGTCAGCTGCAACTAACGCGTGCAGAGTTTGACCTGTTGCTTGCCTTGGTTAAGGCAGAAAGCCGCCCTCTATCCAAAATGCAGCTGAGTGATGCTGTTGGTCGCGGCAATCTCGATACCAGCCCGGAAACCATTGCGGTACTGATTCATCGGCTGCGTAAAAAGCTGGGTTGCAAGCAGGTCATTCAGACCCTTTCCGGTGTGGGTTACCGAATTCAAGAAAGTCAGCTAATGCAATAAAATTTCAGCACTAATTTTACTGGTCAACAAGGAAGTGATCGGTTAGATTGCGCCCTTTACCCATGGATTTTAAGGTAGGTGCGCACGCATGAAATTTCGCTTCCCTGTCGTCATTATTGACGAAGATTTTCG
>SKIX01000107.1 GCA_007116195.1 Marinospirillum sp.
ATCGAACACCTGTTAAAGGATAAATAAATGAATAGAGTTCCTTATCGTGTACCGACTATGCGGCGTATTCGACATCTCCACTTTATTGGCATAGGTGGTGCCGGGATGTGCGGTATTGCTGAGGTTTTACTCACCCAGGGTTATCAAGTCAGTGGTTCGGATTTAAAAGCTTCCTATGCAGTGGAACGCCTCCAGGCTTTGGGTGCACAGGTTGCTTTAGGTCATCGCCCAGAGAATATTAATCAGGCCGATGTGGTTGTGGTTTCAACCGCTATTGATGAAAATAACCCTGAGGTGGCGGCAGCGATAGCAAAGCGTTTACCGCTAGTCAGGCGTGCAGAAATGCTGGCAGAACTGATGCGCTTTCGCCATGGTATAGCTGTAGCTGGAACCCATGGAAAAACCACAACTACGAGCTTAATTGCTTCTATTTTAGCTGAGGCTGGCCAAGACCCTACCTTTGTTATTGGTGGCAAGCTGACCCAGGCTGGGACCAATGCGCGACTCGGTGAATCGCGCTACCTGGTCGCTGAGGCCGATGAGTCGGATGCTTCTTTTTTGCATTTGCAACCGATGGTTTCGATTGTTACCAATATTGATGCTGACCATATGAGTACCTATGGCGGTGATTTTGAAAAATTGAAAAACACCTTTTTGGAGTTTTTACATAACCTGCCTTTTTATGGTCTGGCCGTTGTTTGTATTGATGATGAGCAGGTTAAAGAAATCCTGCCTCGAATAGGTCGGCCTATTCTGACCTATGGTTTTTCTGAAGAAGCAGACTTCGTTGCGAAGGATTTCAAGCAGCAAGGGCAGGCAATACAATTTACTGTTAAGCGCCCGCAAGACCTGCCTGATTTATCGATTCACTTGAAAAGCCCAGGGCGACACAATGTTTTAAATTCTCTGGCTGCTATAGCAGTAGCAACTGATGAGGGCATTGCCGATGAAGACATTGTTGCTGGTTTAGCGAAGTTTCAGGGTGTTGGTCGCAGATTTCAGCATTTGGGTGATTTTCCAGTTGCTCAAGGTGAAGTGATGCTGGTTGATGACTATGGGCATCACCCGCGGGAAGTTGAAGCGGTGATCAATGCGGTGCGTGAAGGCTGGCCAGAAAGGCGTTTGGTGATGCTGTATCAGCCGCATCGTTATACGCGCACTCGAGATCTCTATGAAGATTTTGTCAAGGTTTTATCTAAAGTCGATACCCTGGTTCTCCTTGAAGTGTTTGCAGCAGGTGAGGCTCCTATTCCAGGTGCTGACGGGCGGCACCTAAGTGGCTCTATACGTCAACGGGGTAAAGTTGACCCTCTGTTTGTAGATACAGTCGATGAGCTAGAAAACCTTTTAGCTGATGTTCTTCGCCCCGGCGATATTTTACTAACCCAGGGCGCAGGCGATGTTGGTGCAATTGCTCAACGTTTAGCAGCAAGCAAACTTTCTTTTGTTAAGGCTTAAATATTCATGCATGCAAATACGACCTTGAAAAAACCTCTGGTCAATGTCTCGGAACTGGGGCGTGTCGCAGTGCTAATGGGTGGTTGCTCAGCTGAACGAGAGGTTTCTTTAAAAAGCGGTCAGGCGGTGCTAACCGCACTACTGGAAATGGGGGTTGATGCCTTTGGTTTAGACCTGGGTAAGAATGCATTGGCTCAGCTGGTTGCCGAACCCATGGATCGAGCTTTTATCGCGCTTCACGGGCGTGGCGGGGAAGATGGCTGTATTCAAGGTGCTTTGGAGTGGCTGGGTATTCCTTATACAGGTAGCGATGTACAAGCATCGGCTTTGGGTATGGATAAATTTAAGTGCAAGCAAATTTGGCTGGGGCAAAAGCTACCGACGCCCCCTTCTTGCTTGTTAGAGGCTCATACCAACCTGCAGCAGGTGATCGATGAAGTAGGCTTGCCCATGATGGTCAAACCTGCTCATGAAGGTTCTAGCTTGGGTATGAGTAAGGTTGACAGCCTAGAGGAGCTAGAAGCAGCCTGGCAAGAAGCGAAACGCTTTGATCGACGCGTGTTGGCTGAACGTTATATTCAGGGAGCAGAATTCACTGTGAGTCTTCTCGGTGAAGAAGCTCTGCCGGTTATCGGTCTGCAAACAACGCATGATTTTTATGATTTTAGTGCTAAATATGTATCAGGTGATACGCGCTATTTGTTACCCTGTGGCCTTTCTGAGGCAGAACAACAGCAGCTTCAGAAGCTGGCACTCGAGGCCTATTTATCAGTGGGCTGTGAGGGTTGGGGTAGGGTCGATATTATGGTTGACCAAGAAGGCCAGCCTTGGCTTCTGGAAGTTAATACCAGCCCGGGTATGACCAACCAAAGCTTGGTGCCTCAGGCCGCTGCTTATGCGGGCATTGCATTTAATGACTTGGTCTTACAATTAATAACTACGGCTAGGCTCAAGGTGCTAGGTGAAGGCTAGCCATCCAGCAAGGCAAACGCCCTGGCAGCAATCTAAATCTTGGTTGCTAGCCTTGTTGCCCTTGGCTCTTCTGGTTGTTGGGGTTTTCTGGGGTCTTCACTGGATGCTGGCGCGTCCTGTAGGCCAAGTAGCGATCTACGGTGAGATTACCTATGCTGATCAGATGGCTCTACAAGAGCGTGCTTTGCCTTGGCTGAATGAGCCTTTTTGGCGTGTAGACTTAGAAGGGATGCA
>SKIX01000004.1 GCA_007116195.1 Marinospirillum sp.
AAGTAGGCAAAGGTTCTTAGCGCTTCATCGTGGAAGCGCTTGCCAAAGAAGCGAGTCATTAACCAAGGCAGTAGGTTGTGCAGTAAACCATAGGCAGCAAAGGGAGCCATGCCCAGGGCATAGAGTGTCATGCGCAGACGCAGTAGTTTTTCTTTAATGGGCTGATCAAAATCCTGGTTTAAGTCATCTCGTAAATTAAGCTGTCGCAGGTGATCTTTATAGCGGGTTACCCGTTGCTGAAGTTCATCGACCAGCTCTGGTTCCAGGAGACTGGCACGAGACAGGGCTTGATTAAGCTGACTGCGTCCTTCAAATAGCCCTTTCAGGTCTTCAGGTTGAACACGTCGAGGTCGAAACCAGCTAAGTAACCAGTGCTTTGCTTGTGACCAGCGCCCGGCAGAGGGTTGCAGTGACTTGGGTGGGTTAAGGTTGGCAATGGCTTGCTGATAAACACCTCCCAGGTCTTCAATAAGCTGGCTTAAGCGTAAGTCTTCCAGGTGATTAGCTTGCTGGCGAAGCCGCTGTTCCAACTGCCGAGTGAGTTGCAGAATGGCTTCTTCTGGATCCTTGCGATGCAGCTCTGAAAAGTTACTGATGGCAACAGGTTCACCAAAGCGAAGCAAAACTGAAGACATGAAGAGTTCACGGTTTTCAAAGTTGATGCCGACAGGTACTACTTTTAAACCTAGCTGATAGTGATTGCGTGCTTCAACCTCTAAAGCCATACGCGCCGTACCTGAGCGCAGGTTGGCCAGCTGCAAATGGGGTGAGTTGCGTCCTTCTGGAAAAATACCCACACACTTGCCTTCTTCTAGGCGTTGGTAAACCTGCTCAAAGGCTTGGCGTCTGACTTCTTCACCCTGCCCTCGCCGAATTGGAATAGCGCCTAACCAAGTGTAAATACGTGCCAGTAAAGGGGAGCGAAATAGCTCACTCTTAGCCAGGTAATTAACAGGACGGGGCAGCTCTGTAGATAGTAGAACGGAATCAAGAATAGAGCTGGGATGATTGGCAGCAAGAATCACTGGCCCTTGCTTGGGAACGGCATCGGGGTTGCTGGACTCAACTCGCAGAAAATAAAGCCGTACTAGCAGGCGTATTAGAGCACGCAAAAAATGGTAAAAGCGCAAGGTGAGTCCCTCCTGTTAGCTGTAGCTGTTGAGTGTAGCCTGCCAGAGATCATCTAAGGCTTCCAGCCAGTCATTCATTGTTTGCCAAGGTGTTGCTGAAGGTAGCGCGGGTAGCCAGGTCTGTAATAGTTCTTTTTCCTTGGGGGTGAGGTGCAGCCAACGATCTAGGGCAACGGCATCAATCCAGGGGTTGCCCGGGGCGGCATATTCCCAGTCCAGCAGTGTCCAGTGGTTGTCATCGAGCAGCAGGTTGTTGGCATGTAAATCATGATGAGTGAGTTGATTGAACTGAGGCCAGGTCTCAAGATCAGATAGCAGCTTTTGGGTCAGCGGTTCTAGATTTAGAGCGCAGTCCGTAAGTTGCCAATAGTGTAAGATCAGCTCACGATAATCCATTGTCGGTAGTGCGCAGGGGTGTTGCCAAAGTTCGCTAACCAACTCCAGTAGCTTGGAGCGAGATGCTGCCGCCAGCGACGCTTGAGCTGTTGGTGGTTGCCCCTTGGCTTGGAGCATTAATAAGCCCTGATCTGGCCAAGCTTGCAGCAGGCGGGGCACCCAGTTTTTTTCTTGAAGGCTTTGCAGAATTTGGATTTCGCGTCGATGATCACTACCTGGCGCTTGACCAAATTGACGCCAGACAAGCGGGCCCTGCGCGGTGTTTAGCAGCCAATGGCTATTGCCAGTGCCTTGGGCAAGAAACTCTGCTGGCTGGTTAGGGCTCAGTTCAGTGGGTAGAGGTGGCAGGATAAGCGGCATTTTTACTGTACACTAAAAGGGTTTTCTTAATGGCGGCCACTGACTTGAGGTCAGCGGGTTAAGAGTTGCTAGCTAAGCCTCCTGTGCTAGGTTAGCTAAGTTAAGGTAACAGGATGCTATAGGTGTTCCAATAATGCTAAAACGCTTAGGTTTTGCCCAGGTGGTTGCTGGTTTTTTGATTTTTTTTATTTTAACTGGGGTTGGGGCGGCAGCAGCTTCCACCAACTTAACAGTCTATACCTACAGCTCCTTTACCAGTGACTGGGGCCCTGGCACACAAATTAAACAAGCTTTTGAGCAGCAGTGTGACTGTCGCGTGAACTATGTCAGCTTGGATGATGGCGTCAGCCTGCTTAATCGTTTGCGATTGGAAGGAGCGGCAACCCGTGCCGATGTTGTTTTAGGTTTGGATACAGCTTTAATGGCTGAGGCTCAATCTCTGCGTTTAGTTCAGCCACATCAGCTGGCAATCGATAGCCTTAATCTTAAATCAGAGCTGGCTTGGCAGGACAAAAACTTTCTTCCTTTTGATTTTGGTCACTTTGCTTTTATTTATGATGCTGAACGAACTGAACCAGTTGTATCTATGGCTGCTTTGTTGGAGTCAGATGCAGCAATTATTTATCAGGACCCTCGCACCAGTACACCAGGCCAAGGGTTAATGATCTGGTTGAAAGCAATCTATGGCGCTGAGGCGGCAAGCGCCTGGCAGCAGCTGAGTCATCAAACAGTGACGGTCACCAAAGGCTGGTCGGAAGCCTACAGC
>SKIX01000165.1 GCA_007116195.1 Marinospirillum sp.
AATATGCAGATACTTCCAAGTTGGTTATCCTTGTCGGAGAAAAATCTCTGGCTTTAGCTTGAGCAGGGTGATGCCTACTTTTATGCTGGCCTTCTGTGAGTTGAGCTGTCTTTTTGCTCTTCAAGCTGTTTCAGGCTCGGATACACTCAGTTATAGTCGTGTCGCAAGGGTTCTGATTAAGTTTTTTCTCAGCCAGATGAAGTGCAAGCTATGCGTTTGAGTTCTGAAGAAGTGACGGTGATTACCGAGGCCATTCGCCAGGCTTTTGGTTCGCAGGCTAGAGTCTGGCTATTTGGTAGTCGTGTCCAGGATAATAAAAAAGGTGGTGATATCGATCTGCTGGTGGAGCCGCCTTCAGGTTGCGATGAGCCTCTGGACAAAAAGCTGCAAGCGCTGGCTAAAATTCAGATCCAGCTGGGTGAGCAGAAAATAGACTTGGTGATTGCCAGTAATCCTGACCGATTGATTGAACAGGAAGCACGCAAAACAGGAGTTGAGTTGTGAATGATGAGCTAAGCAAGGCCAAGGTTGATAAAGCGCTTAAAGAATGCGAGCTGCATTTGAAGCGGATGCGCTACGCTCGTGGCAAACTCGCACCCTTGATGCCGCTGAACGAGCAGGCCTACAGGACTCTTTCTGAAGAAAACATTGAGTCACTGGATCAATACATTTTCCGCTATATCAAAATGCAGGATGCTATGGGCGAGCGTTTATTCAGACAGATGCTTGACCTGTTGGAAGAGCCTGCCCGCAGTCAGCCTTTTCTGGACAAGTTGAATCGACTGGAGCAGTTAGGAGCCATTGACAGCAAAGAGAGCTGGCTAAAGCTGAGAAACCTCAGAAACCTTCTGACCCATGAATATGAAGATGATCCAGTCAGCATGAGCCAAGTCATTAATCGAGCCTATAACGCCTATTCTGAGGTAAAAGCTGTTTATAGTCAGGCTCAGGCGTTTATTCAGCCCTGGTTAAAGTAGCCGAATCTTACGAGCTGCACTTCGCTGGCTTTAGCCTGCTGGCAGGGTGCGGATGCGCCCTTTTTCATCCAAGGCCACCATCACGAAAGACGCTTCCGTAACCTTGTACAGGGTGGACTCGTCACGCTCGTTGGGTGGTAGTATCCAGACTTCTACATTGAACTTCATGGAGCTGTTACCGGTTTCCAAAAGCTGGGTATAGACTTGCACCAGGCTGCCCGTGCGTACCGGGCAAAGAAAATCCATGCTATTCACCGCAACGGTGGCGGTACGTCCATGTGCCAGGCGAGCAGCCGCTAGCTCGGCGGCCTGCTCCATCTGGGCAATCACCCAGCCTGCGGAAATATCACCATGCAGGTTGGTGTCAGCAGGTGTCGCTACCAGTTTGAGTAGCAGGCGGCCTTCAGGAGCTGGGTTGTCTTCCGGTTCATCAAGCGGATTCATGGCGGGCTCTCTTATCGGTTTGTTTTTGAGCGGACGAGTGGCTTTTCGCACTTGCGATAGGATACCGCCCTCACCCCCACGAAGTAAATTGAAATTGCCGTCTTCAAAGTCCTAGTTAACGCCTGTCATCTTATTGTCATCTTCCCGTCATTTAGCCGTCATAGACTCGCTGCAAACTTCCTTTTGTGCAGAAACAGAGCCCTCAGTAAGGCCGCGCATCCGATTGATTAAATGAGGAAAGATGTATGCAAGCTGTGACGAAAAAATCCCTGAAAAGTTTAGCTTCCCTTGCCTTGGCTGCAACTGCAGGCCTGGCGTTGACTGCCTCGCCCGCGATGGCTCGAGACACCATTCAAATTGCAGGTTCTTCAACCGTACTGCCTTTTGCCTCTATCGTTGCAGAAGAATTCGGTAACAACTTCCCGCAGTTCCGCACCCCTGTGGTGGGCTCTGGTGGTTCTGGTGGTGGTCTGCGCCAGTTCTGTCAGGGTGTTGGCCCCAATACCATAGATATTGCCAACTCTTCACGCCCCATTCGCCCAGGTGAGCTGGATAACTGCCGCAGCAATGGTGTGACTGAAGTGATCGAAGTGATGTTCGGTTATGACGGTATCGTATTTGCTTCACGTTCTGATTCAGCCTCTTTTGCATTGGAGCCTCACCATGTCTTCCTGGCCACGGCTGCTGAAGTGCCTCGCAATGGCCGCATGGTGCGCAACCCCTATACCCGCTGGTCAGAAATTGATTCCTCTCTGCCCAACCAGGAAATCACTGTAGCGATTCCCGGTAGTAACCACGGCACCCGTGAAGTTTACGAAGAAAAAGTCGTGGAGCCTGGCTGCAAAAGCCTGCCTGAAGTGCAGCGCATGGACTCGGCCAAGCAAAAAGACTTCTGCCTAGCCATTCGTACCGATGGTCGCGTCATTGAAATTGCCGGTGACTATACCGAAACCCTGGCGCGTCTGGATGCCCAGCGCGATGCCATCGGTGTTTTTGGTCTGAGCTTCTATGACCAGAACCGCGATCGCCTGCAGGTCGCTACGGTCAGCGGTGTAACGCCTTCTCTGGATACGATTGCCAGCGGTGAATACCCCGTTTCGCGGCAAATTTTCTTCTATGTGAAGAACCAGCATGTGGGTGACATTCCTGGCCTGCTGGAATATGCCCTCTTCTTCCTGAGTGAGCAGATCGGTGGCCC
>SKIX01000232.1 GCA_007116195.1 Marinospirillum sp.
AAGCTGAGATTATCTGTCTATGTGTGACTGACACGCAAAGCGTTGAAAGCCTTTTACATCAACCAGAAGGACTACTCGAAGCGCTAAAACCTAACCAGCTGCTTGTCGATTTTTCCAGCATTGCACCCAAAGCAACCCGGCAGTTTGCTGAATTGGTGCGTCAGCGAGGTGCTGACTGGGTGGATGCGCCCGTTTCTGGCGGTGTTCCAGGAGCTAAATCTGGCCAACTAGCGATCATGTGTGGTGGTCATTCAGCAAGCTTAAAGCGTCTAGCTCCTGTATTTGAACCCTTAGCTCGGCAAGTCACTCACCTTGGCGAAGTAGGCAGCGGCCAGGTGGCAAAAATCGGTAACCAGATGCTAGTCAGCTGTAACGCTTTGGTTATTGCAGAAATGATGGCCTTGGCTGAGGCAACCGGCCTGGATACCCAGCAAATAACGCGGGCTTTTGCTGGCGGCTTTGCCGACTCCCTGCCTTTGCAGCTCATTGCGCCGCGGATTGCGAATAAAGATTTTGCTAACCCTAAATGGACGGTAAAAACGCTATTAAAAGACTTGGAACTGGCTGCCGACTTGGCAACGGAATACCAGCAAGCCTTACCCCTCAGCAGCCTGGCTAAACAGCTTATGCGCATGCACATCACGCAAGGTCGCTCAGAAGAAGACCCCGCCAGCCTGGTGGAGCTTTATCAGCAAACCCACAACGACCCGAACCAGGAGTGAAAACCGCTTGAAAGTCGCCGCCAATATCAGCTTGATGTTCCAACAGCAACCTCTATTAGAGCGTATCAGCGTAGCTCAAGCCCAAGGTTTTAGCGGCATAGAGGTGCAATTTCCTTATACGGCAAGCCCCAGTGCATGGAAAACGGCCTTACAAGAAGCCAACCTGCCTTGTGTATTATTTAACCTGCCCGCTGCAGATTTTATGCAGGGCGGGCCCGGCTTGAGCTGTCACCCAGAACGCACCCAGACATTTATTGAAGCCTTAGAGTTAAGCCTGCCTTATATTGATGCCTTGCAACCCTTAACCCTTAATGTGCTCGCGGGCCGGCAAGTCGAAGGCTATTCCAGGCAAGCTTGTTGGCAACAACTGGTGCATAACCTCCAACACACTTGTGACTTGCTGGCTGAGCGTCCAATAAAAATAACCTGTGAACCCATCAACAATCTTGACCAGCCTGGCTATTTAACACCCAGTGTCAGCGACTGGCAAAGTCTTGCCAAGCAAGTAGAAAGAACTAACTTCGCACTTCAGCTAGACTTTTACCATGCTTTTCGAATGAAAACAGATATAGCCTCTACTGTTGAAGAAAATATTAAGCAGCTTGCTCATATTCAGTTCGCGGACTGCCCTGGCCGCAGCCATCCAGGCAGCGGGCAACTCGACTGGGACTTACTACTTAACCACTTAAAGAAAGCTGACTACCAGGGCTGGCTAGGAGCTGAATTTGTTGCACAGCAGCAAGATGACTTTAGTTGGCTAAAACTAAGCTCCTGGCAAACTTAGCCCCTGTGTACGCAATTTCCTACAAATGAAGTCGCGAACGTCAGCTATACAGCAGGCACCCTTTTTATTAATCTGAATGTGAGCATATCAGCAAGGATGTTGGCTCAACAGGCTAGAATCTCAACAAGCTTGAGAAGATTGAGCAGGTAAATCGTTTACCTGTCTTGTCTGCGCCCCGTGGAACGGGGCGTTTCGCTTGCTTGAACCCACTACCCTCCTCCACTTTCTAGTCCATTTAGTTGCTCTCTATTGTCGAGCAAGTTTTTTTAGATTGGCTTTTTGCTTTAATTTCTAAGAAACTACCCCACCTTCTTTCCTGCTACACGAGAGGCTACCCATGCATATAGTTATTTTTGGCCGTCCCGGCTGCCCCTTTTGCGTTCGTGCACAACACCTAGCCAAACAACTTGAAGTCAGCCAGGGTGCAAGCCACCGCTACGTTGATATGCAAGAAGAGGGGGTGACCAAAGCGGATTTAGAAAAGACCATTGGCAAGCCAGTCACCACGGTTCCACAGGTTTTTATCGACAAAAACCACATCGGCGGCTACACCGAAATGGAAGCTCACGCCAGACAGCAGGGTTGGATTTAACCCTCTCCTTAATGGAATCCCTTCATGCTCAGTTACAGACACAGTTTTCACGCTGGCAACTTTGCCGACCTGCTAAAGCACGTTACTTTAATCTACCTTTTAGAGTATCTTAATAAGAAAGCGAAGCCCTATGTCTATTTAGATACTCATTCAGGTGCTGGGCTATATGATTTAACTCATCGCCACGCCACCACAACCGACGAGTTTAAAGAAGGCGTTGGGCGCTTGCTAGCTGCAAGCCCCAACAATGCCTGGCTAGGTCAGCTTGCTGCTTTAATCCGTCAAGATAATGCTCAGCAAAAAATAAACCACTATCCTGGCTCCCCGCGCTTAGCCAGCCGGCTAGTGAGGCCTACTGATCGCCTCTTGCTTAATGAGCTACATCCTGCTGATCATCAACAACTGGAACGCCTTTTCAGCCAGCATCAGCGCTGTCAAATACATCAACAAGATGCTTTCACCCTGCTAAAAGCCAGTTTGCCACCGCAAGAAAGGCGTGGCCTGATACTGATCGA
>SKIX01000047.1 GCA_007116195.1 Marinospirillum sp.
AATGCGCTTAGCCAGCTGCCGCGACATTTTTTTGTTGACGAAGCTCTTGCTCACCGCGCTTATGAAGACACCGCCCTGCCGCTAGGCCTGGGGCAGACACTCAGTCAGCCTTATATTGTGGCCAGGATGACAGAGCTACTCCTGGAAGCTCAGCCTAAAAGAGTTTTAGAAATAGGTACAGGTTCTGGCTTTCAGTGTGCCTTACTAGCCTGCCTGGTGGATCAGGTTTACAGCCTGGAGCGCATTGAACCTCTATTACGCAAAGCCCGCCAGCGCCTGCAGGACTTGGGTTTAAAAAATGCTCAGGTCAGCCATGCCGATGGTCAGCTAGGCTTGGCTAGCCATGCCCCTTTTGATGGCATTCTGGTCACGGCTGCACCGCAAGAGATCCCTTATGAACTAACCGAGCAGCTCAGTGAAGGCGGACGTTTAATTTTGCCCTTGGGCAATGAAGAACAGCAGCTCTGTGTTTTAGATAAACAAGAAGGTCAGCTTAAACGCCGCAACCTGGAACCTGTTCGTTTTGTGCCTTTATTATCAGGAGCCAACTAATGCCAGCTTGGCAAATTTTCTTGCGGGGTCTTGCTATGGGTACGGCAGACTTGGTACCCGGCATTTCTGGTGGAACCCTGGCCTTTATCACTGGCATCTACGAACGCTTAATTAATGCACTGCGCTCATTTAACTGGCGGCTTGTTAAGATCGCTAGAACTCAAGGTTTACAAGGGGTCTGGCAGGCCGTTGATGGTGCCTTCCTACTCAGCCTAGTCAGTGGCATCGCCACGGCAATGCTTGTGCTTGCCAACTTGATGAGCTGGTTACTGGAAACCTACCCACAACAGCTTAATGGTTTTTTCTTTGGCCTGGTTGCAGCCTCAGCCGTGGTTATTTCCCGGCAAATATCGACTTGGAGCTTCGTTCGCTTAATCTTTTTAGCCTTGGGGGTCATTTTAGCCAGCCTGCTCGGCCAACTTTTACCTAACCTGGGCAACTTAACACCACTAACCTTCTTTATTGCTGGCATGGTGGCTATTTGTGCAATGATTCTACCGGGCATTTCAGGCAGTTTTTTGTTGCTGGTCATGGGCCTTTATGCGCCCTTTGTTAACGCCATTAAAACACTGGATTTTGCCTTACTACTTCCCTTTGGCATGGGTGCTCTCAGCGGGCTTTTGATGTTTTCACACCTGCTGGGCTGGCTGTTTACTCACTATCGCACTGCAACCTTTGCGCTCCTCTTTGGTTTTGTTGTCGCCTCACTTAAGCACCTCTGGCCTTGGCAGCTATTATCACGCTATCGCCTGGATGAACAGCTCAGAGTGATCCCTTTAGACACACAAGTGTTACTACCCTGGCACTATTTTACCATTACCGGTGAACCCTCGAATTTAATCTCTGTCTCTGCTTTAGCGCTCTTTGGCTGGCTGCTGGTGCTTTGGGTTTCACCCAGCAAAAGCTAAATAAGCACCTGCTTTAGTGGCACATAAATTGCTGCTTTTTAAGCCATATCAGTACACCACTAAAACTGATATAAGGTGTTTTACGGAGCTGATTTTCAGTTCTGCATCAAAGAAGGAGCAGGGTTATGCAAAACGAGCAAGTCAAACTCAATGATCAGCCAGCCCAGGACACTAGCCTACTTGATACCGCGGCTTCTGATGCTTTACTCGATGAAGAGGCCCTACTTGAAGCTGAAGCCTTTGAGCTGGCTTTAGAAAATGAATCCCTCACCCCCAGCAAGGCGCTGGATGCAACTCAGCTATACCTTAATGAAATAGGCTCTTCGCCCCTTTTAACCCCAGAAGAAGAAATTCACTATGGGCGCTTAGCCCGTAAAGGCGATCCAGCTGGACGCCGCCGGATGATTGAAAGCAATCTGCGTTTAGTGGTTAAAATCGCTCGCCGATATAATAACCGTGGCCTCTCCTTACTGGATTTAATTGAAGAAGGTAATCTGGGCCTGATTCGCGCTGTGGAAAAGTTTGATCCCGAACGTGGCTTTCGCTTTTCTACCTATGCCACCTGGTGGATTCGCCAAACCATTGAGCGGGCGCTGATGAATCAGACACGCACCGTGCGCCTACCGATTCATGTCGTCAAAGAGCTGAATACCTTTTTGCGCACCGCAAGAGAGTTGGCACAAAAGCTTGACCATGAACCCACCCCAGAAGAAATTGCCGAGCATTTGGACAAACCCGTTGCTCTTGTTAAAAAACTGCTGGGCCTCAATGAACGCAATGCTTCCTTTGACTACCCAGCAGGCAATGCGGCTGACAAACCCTTGCTGGAAACCCTGGCCAGTGAAGAAGAAACCGACCCCCTTAGCTCGATTCAAGCAGCCGATATCTGCCAGAACGTTGATATCTGGCTTAACGAGCTCAATGAAAAGCAGCGCGAAGTTGTTGTTCGCCGCTTTGGGCTGAAAGGCCACGAAGCAGCTACTCTGGAAGAAGTCGGTCAAGAGATAGGTTTAACCCGAGAACGAGTTCGCCAAATTCAAATGGAAGCACTGAAACGACTTCGCAAGCTGTTGGAGCGAGAAGGTGTTGGGTTAGAAGCCGTACTTTCTGAGTAAAGCCTGGCCGGCTGTCATCCAGTCGGCTAAG
>SKIX01000264.1 GCA_007116195.1 Marinospirillum sp.
AAGGCGCTGAGTAGCCCCCAGGGCATGATTCTGGTCACCGGCCCCACCGGCAGCGGTAAAACCGTAACTCTATACACCGGCCTGAATATTTTAAATTCACCGGAGCGGAATATTGCCAGTGCTGAAGACCCAGTTGAAATTAATATGGAAGGAATCAACCAGGTTAATATCAATACCAAGGTGGGGCTAGATTTTGCTTCCGCATTGCGCGCTTTTTTGCGCCAGGACCCGGATGTGGTGATGGTGGGGGAAATCCGTGACCTAGAAACTGCAGAAACGGCGGTTAAGGCGGCGCAAACAGGCCACCTGGTGCTGTCAACCCTGCATACCAACTCGGCGGCAGCCACCCTGAACCGCTTAATGAACATGGGTATTCCTTCTTATAATCTGGCCGCTTCGGTGCAGTTGATTATTGCCCAGCGCTTGGCGCGTCGTCTTTGTCCTAAATGCCGTAAACCCACGGCGCTACCTAGAGATACTCTGGAAGAAATCGGCTTTACCCCTGCAGAGCTGGATAGCCACACAATTTATGATGCGGTGGGTTGCAATCACTGCACGAAAGGCTATAAAGGACGCTTGGGTATTTATGAAGTTGTAAAAATCACACCCGAGCTGGCCGATTTAATTATGCATTCAGCTGGTGCTTTAGAGCTGGATCGTAAGGCTCGTGAACAAGGCTTCCCTGACTTGCGCCAGTCTGGGCGTAAAAAAGTCTTGGCAGGTTTAACCAGTGTTGATGAACTCACCCGAGTCACCATGGAGTAGGCTAAACAATGGCAACGAAAAAACCACCTAAAGTCCATCTGTTTCATTGGCAAGGCACGAATGCACGTAATGAAAAGGTTAAGGGCGAACTAGAAGCTGAGGATATCAATCTGGTTCGCGCCAAGTTGCGTGAGCAGGGTATTGCACCCAAGAAGATTCGCAAAAAATCGAACTTTTCAATCGGCCTGGGCGAAAAGGTTACTGCACGCGATATCACCCTTTTTTCGCGCCAGTTGGCTACCATGATTAAAGCTGGGGTGCCTATGGTGCAGGCCATGAGTATTAGTATTGAAGGCCAAACCAAAAAGAAGATGCGCGACCTGCTGATCGATCTGCGTGATCAAATCTCCGCGGGCACACCCGTTGCCCAGGCTTTACGCCGCCACCCCAAGGTGTTTGATGAACTCTTTTGCAGCCTAGTTGAAGCGGGTGAAGCTTCAGGGGCCTTGGAAGATATGTTGGAAAGGGTGGCCCAATACAAGGAGCGGATGGAGTCGATCAAAAATAAAATTAAAAAAGCGCTTTATTATCCTGTATTTGTGTTGGTGATTGGCTTCGTCGTTGCCGGTTTGCTACTGGTTAAGGTGGTGCCTGAGTTTGAAAGCATGTTTGCTGGCTTTGGCGCTGAATTACCCGCCTTTACTCAGCTGGTTATCAATATGTCGCGGTTTATGCAGGAGTGGTGGTGGGTCGTTTTAGGTGGACTTTTAGGTTCGATTTACCTGGTGCTGTTTATGCGCCAGCGCTCCGAAACCTTTGCCTATCGCTTAAGCAAACTCGCACTGCGCCTGCCGGTTATTGGTGAGCTGTTACATAAATCAGCGGTGGCGCGTTTCTCACGCACCCTGGCCACCTCCTTTTCTGCTGGGGTGACTCTGGTGGATTCGCTGGATTCAGCGGGGAATTCCACCGGCAACCTGGTGTACCGAGATAGCGTTGCACGGATGAAAGAGGATGTCGCCACCGGGCAGCAACTAAACTTTTCCATGCGCCAGGCCAAGCTATTTCCGACGATGGTGAACCAGATGGTCGCCATCGGTGAAGAGTCTGGCTCGCTGGATACCATGCTCATGAAAGTAGCCGATTTCTTTGAAGAAGAAGTTAATACCATGGTGGATGCCATGACCAGTCTACTTGAACCTCTGGTTATCGCGGTATTAGGCATCGTTGTCGGCGGGTTGGTGATCGCCATGTACCTACCCATCTTCCAAATGGGCGATATTTTATAATGGAACTGCTGGCGGGGCTGGATGCCCGACTTTGGCCTTTCTGGCTATGGCTGGTGTTTGCCGGAATGCTGGGGCTGGTGGTGGGCAGTTTTCTGAATGTTGTCATTTACCGCCTGCCTTTAATGCTCAGGCGTGCCTGGGGGGAAACGGAGCTGGCTGAAGTGTCGCTATCCTGGCCGGGTTCTCACTGCCCTCAGTGCCAAGCACCCGTGCGCTGGTTCCATAACCTGCCCGTTATCAGCTGGCTCGTGCTTAAAGGCCGCTGCTCGTCTTGCCAAGCACCCATTTCCAAGGTTTATCCAACTGTTGAACTGGTAACTGGGTTACTGCTAGTGCTGGTTGCCTGGCGCTTTGATGCTAGTCTGCAAGCACTGGCCTTGATGGGTTTTGTTAGCACTCTGGTTGCTTTGGCGGTTATCGATGCCCAAACCCGCCTGCTACCTGATTTTTTAACCCTGCCCTTGGTTTGGGCCGGCTTAACCTTCCATTGGCTGTATTCGTCACCGGAGCTGTTCAATCAAGCCTTTGCCGGTGCCCTGCTGGGTTATCTGAGCCTGTGGAGCCTCTTCTGGGCGTTCAAGCTGCTGA
>SKIX01000143.1 GCA_007116195.1 Marinospirillum sp.
GCGGTGCAGTTCAGATAATGCGGCTGGCCACCGGCCAGCAGGGTCGCGCCTTCATAGATCTGATAGAAGGGGTTGGGCATCACCACCTTAGCCGGACGCTTGGGGTCAACCAGGGTTTGCACGATGGCGAACAGGGCTTCGCGGGTGCCGTTAACCGGCAGCACCTGGGTTTCCGGGTTCAACGGCTGGGCTTGTAATTGGAAGCGGCGCTCGCACCAGTCGGCAATGGCTTGACGCAGGGCCAGGTCGCCTTTGGTGGCCGGGTATTTGCTAACCTGCGCCAAGGCATGGGTCAGCGCAGTGAGGACCAGTTCAGGTGCTGGGTGCTGAGGCTCACCAATGGTAAAGGCAATGCGCTTCAGATCTTTGGGGGGCTGAATATCCGCCGTTAACTGGGCAAGCTTTTCAAAGGGGTAGGGATGCAATTTATCCAAATCGGGATTCACTAAGACTCTCCACACAAGATTTTAGTAACCAGGTTCACGTGCCTGGCGATCCAACTCTTCACATAGGCGTGCTTGCAGCCGTTGACAAAGCTCTGGGTCAGCTAGGGGCGTGCCTTCTTGTTGCGTAATAAAAAACACATCTTCTACGCGTTCACCCAGGGTGGCAATTTTGGCATTTTGCAGCCAGAGGTCAAACTCAACAAAGATTCGACCTATACGAGCCAGGAGACCTGGACGATCCGGCGTAATCACTTCAACCAGGGTACGCAGATTGCTGGGGTCATTACTAATAAAAACCTGAGTCGGCAAGGTAAAATGTTTTAACTGGCGAGGAGTGTGATGCTGCACCAAAGCAGGGAAGTCTTCAGGGTTGTTTAATGCCTGTATTAACTCCTGCTTAATTTCTTTTATTCTTTCAGGGCAACGGGGCACCTCGCCATCCTGTTCGAGTACGATTAAGGTGTTCAGTGTAAAGCCCTGGCGACTGGTTGAAATACGGGCATCATGGATCGACAAGCCCAAACGATCCATAACCGCTGCCGTTGCCGCAAAGCCAAAGGCTGCATCCCGTGTATGGATAAAAACTTTAGTGCCCCCTTCACTCATATCCTGAGTGGGCGCGGCCACCAAAACCAGAGGTTGATTAGGGTCACCCTGCTCTAAAATGCCCTGAGTGTGCCAGGCCACTTCGCTCGGTGCGTCCTGTAAAAAGTAGTCTTCATCCAGGGTGTCCCAAAGCTGACGTATCCGCTGTTCATCAACGCCTAAAGAGCGTAGCAGTATCATTGCTTCTTGTTGGGTTTCTGCAACCCGTTCAGCAGGATCAATAGGGTTTTCCAAGCCTCTTCGAAAAGCACGCTGAGTCTCATTATAAAGCTGATTTAATAAGGCTGCGCGCCAACCATTCCACAGGTTAGGGTTGGTGGCATTGATATCAGCGACTGTCAGCACGTAGAGGTAATCAAGGCGCACCTGGTCACTGACCTGCTCCGCAAAGTGGCGAATCACATCCGGATCAGATATATCTTGCTTTTGTGCGGTCATCGACATCAAAAGATGGTTTTCTACCAGCCAGCTCACCAGGTGAGTATCTCTGTTTGATAACTGATGACGCTGACAAAACTCGCGTGCATCCTCTGCTCCCAGCTCCGAGTGGTCACCACCTCGGCCCTTACCTAAATCGTGGTAAAGACCAGCTATCCATAACACTTCAAGCTTAGGCAGCTGCTGAATTAAGCGCGCTGCCAAGGGGTAGCTGCTGGAAGGGTTCGCTTCACGAAAATCTTGTAAAAAACGCAATAGCCGGAGCGTATGGGCATCAACCGTATAGACATGAAATAAATCATGCTGTGTCAGACCCACAGCATGACCAAATTCCGGCAGATAACGACCTAGCAAGCCATAACGGCTCATACGCTTAAGCTGCAAGGGAACATTACCACTGGAGCGCAATAGCTCGATAAAGAGGCTTCTAGCTCTTAAATCACGCCGAAAAGCTTCATCCACCAGGTGCCGATGATCACGTAATGCACGTATGGCCGATGCACGCACACCCTTAATTTTAGGGTTTTCAGCCATCAATAAGAAAATCTCAATCAAGGCATAGGGGCTGCGCTCAAAAACGGCATCGCCGGTTAGCTCGATCAAGTCATTACGCAAGTGAAAGCGCTTATTCAAAGGTTCGAGTCGAACTTCTTCCTGCTTTTGCAGTAGAGCTTCTTCAAAATGCTGGAGCAAAACGTCATTAAGTTCAGTCAGTGTGGTGACCACTCGAAAGTAGCGCTTCATAAACTGCTCAATGGCGAGGCGGTTTTCGCTATCCAAATAACCAAACAAAACCGCCAGCTGACGCTGATAGTCGAACAGCAGCCTATCTTCAGGCCGACCAGCAATAACATGCAGAGCATAGCGCACCTGCCACAGAAAACACTGGCCCTGCTCCAATATGCGCATTTCGGTTTCGGTGAGAAAGCCTTCGTCAAGCAGGTCTTCTAGTGAGCGGGCATTGAAATGCCTTTTAGCAACCCAGCCAATCATCTGAATATCACGCAAACCACCGGGTGAACTTTTGATGTTGGGTTCCAGGCTGTATTCACTGTTATTGAACTTGTAGTGGCGGGCAATCTGTTCCTGCCA
>SKIX01000140.1 GCA_007116195.1 Marinospirillum sp.
GGCACCATGGCATCCAGGGGTTTTTGCGGGAAACGCTGGTGCAAGTCTGCCGCTGTAGGCTGAGCCAACAACAGCTTTTGCGGTGTTCCCGGCATCAAAATCAGATGACGACCCGCTGGTTTACGAAAAAAATGAGACATAAAAGACTAAGTTATCCTGTGTCAGGCGCTTGCGCCAAAAATCATCGCCCAAACTTCAGCCACATGACGCCGCTGCTCAGCCCAGGGTGCGGCAGGTAAACAGGTTCCTGCTTTTTCCAAGGCTGCATGATGAGCGGCTTTGCGATAAGCCAAATAAGCTGTTTGTAAATGATGTACCTGTGCCTTGGGCAAAACCCCCGTAGCCGCCAAAGCATCCAAAAGGCGCATATTATCAGTGACTTCCAGCAGCTCAGGATGTTGATGGCTGAACGCCAGCACGCAGTATTGTACGATAAACTCAATATCGACGATGCCCCCTGCATCCTGCTTGATATGGAAGACCTCATCACCCCCGGTTTTTTTACTACCCAAGCTGGTGCGCATTTTCTCGCGCATGTTGACCACATCTTCACGCAGCTTGTTCAGGTCTCGTTTTTGGGTGAGGATTTCCGCACGCAAGGCATTAAATCGTTGAATTAATTGCGAATCACCACAGATGGCACGCGCTCGCACCAAGGCCTGATGCTCCCAAGTCCAGGCTTCTTTGTTTTGGTAATCAGCAAAAGCCTTGAGGCTGGACACCAGCAGCCCGGCATTACCCGAAGGGCGCAAACGCATATCCACCTCATAAAGCTGGCCTGAAGGGGTCATTGTTGATAGAAAATGAATAATGCGCTGACCCAAGCGGCTGTAGTAGGTGATGGAATCCAGTGATTTTTCACCGTCACTGCCCTGGGTGGGATGACCGTCATGGATAAACACCAAGTCCAGATCTGAGCCATAACCCAGTTCGATGCCACCCATCTTGCCGTAGCCGACAATAATGAACCCTGGATCAGCTGCTTCACCAGAGGCAAGGCGTGGATGGCCATAACGCCGGGTCAAGTCACGCCAGACGAACTGCATCACCGCTTCCAACAGAACTTCGGCGATGAAAGTCAGATAGTCACTGACTTTCATCAGATGCCTTTCGGCAACGATGTCCGAAGCCGCTACACGCAGCACATTGGCATGGCGGAAGTAACGCAAGGCTTCCATCAGCGCCTCGATATCGTCTTCGGGCAGGCGGTTCAGGTGTTGGCGTAATTCATCTTGCAGCCGCTGTTTATCCGCTGGAGAATAAAGAGTTTCGGGTGATAAGAGTTCATCCAACAGAATCGGCATGCGTGAGAGCTGTTCGGCTAACCAAGGACTGGCTGAGCACATCTTAACCAGCTGCTGCAAAGCACCGGGATTCTCCGTTAAAAGCACCAAATAGGCTGTTCGCCTTAAGACTGCTTCAATCAACCAGAGCGTTCGCTCCAAAGACGCATCCGGATTATTCGCTTCGGTAACCGCCGCTAATAGCAATGGCATTAAGTTATCCAAACGCTCTTTGCCAACCTTCTGCATACTGGCCACTGGCTTACTGTTTTTCAGCGAAGCCAGTAAACGCCAGCTGACAGTAGGCTGCTGAAAGCCACTTGCGGCCAGCAAAGCTTCAGCCTGCTCGTTATCCAGTTCATCCGTCCAAAGGCAAGCGAGTGCAGTATCACTCGCGGGCAGCTCGTTTTCTTCTTCTGGATCAGCAATCACGGCATCAAAATGTTGTCGAACACGTGAGCGCACTTGATTCAAGTTTGCCAGCAAAGCAGACCAAGAGGGGTAGCCACAGCGCAGTGCCACCCTAGCCTGAGCCAGTTCTTCATCTGGCAAGAGTTGAGTTTGGCGATCGGCTAACCCCTGCAGGGCATGCTCTAAATCACGCAAGCAAGCATAGTCTTGTGCCAGTTCCTCTGCCGCTTGCGCTGGCATTAACCCTAGCCCAGCAATGACGGGCAAGACTCTGCGAATCGAAGGCTCCTGAAGTTCGGTATCTCGTCCACCCCGAATCAGCTGAAACACCTGGGTGATAAATTCCACTTCACGAATACCACCTGGGCCCAGCTTGATATTCTTGTCCAGCCCCTTGCGTTTAACTTCACGATTGATCATCGCTTTCATCGCACGTAACGACTCTATAGCACTAAAGTCCAGATACTTACGATAAACGAAAGGTCTAAGCTCAGTCAGCAACTGCTCGCCGGCCTGGTGATCCCCAGCAATCACTCGTGCTTTAATCATGGCATAGCGCTCCCAGTCTCGTCCCTGATCCTGATAGTATTCTTGCAGTGCCGCAAAGTTCAGTGCCAAAGCGCCAGCATCGCCATAAGGGCGTAAGCGCATATCAACCCGAAACACATAGCCATCCGCTGTCATCTGATCCAAGGCCGTAATTAGCTTTTGTCCCAGGCGCGTAAAGTACTCCTGGTTATCAAAACTACGTCGTCCACCCAGAGTTTCACCTGAGCTGGCAAAAGCAAAAATCAGATCAATATCAGAGGAGAGGTTAAGTTCTCGTGCACCTAGCTTACCCATACCCAGTACAACTAAACGCAAAGGCTGCAGATCACCC
>SKIX01000044.1 GCA_007116195.1 Marinospirillum sp.
GTGAGCATCCGGCCACGCTGCTTTTTTATCGTATGGGCGATTTTTACGAGCTATTTTTTGAGGATGCACGCGAGGCGGCTCGCTTACTGGATATAACCCTTACGCAGCGGGGGCAGTCGGGCGGAGAGCCTCTTCCCATGGCGGGCATCCCTTATCATTCGGCTGAAGGCTATTTGGCCCGTTTGGTTAAGGCGGGGCGCTCAGTTGCTATCTGTGAACAAACTGGAGATCCGGCTACCAGCAAGGGGCCTGTCGAGCGCCAGGTGGTTCGCATCGTTACGCCAGGCACCCTGACGGACGAAGCCCTGCTGGATGAGCGCCGTGAAAACCTGTTGGTCGCCTGGGTCTGTCATGAAGGTCAGCATGGTCTAGCCAGCCTGGACTTAGCCAGTGGCCGCTTTGTGGTGACTGAAACTAACAGCGAAGAACGACTTGAAACTACCTTGGCGCGTTGGGCACCTTCCGAACTGCTGGTCGATGAGTTGCAGAACCTGCCTGCACACTGGTCACAAGCGCCTGGGTTGCGCCGCTTGCCACCCTGGCAATTTGATGAAGAAACAGCGCGCCGTAAACTTAGCGAGCAGTTTGGGGTTCAGGATTTGCGGGGTTTTGGTTGTGATCAGCTCTCTTTGGCCTTAGCTGCTGCAGGGGCGTTGCTGGACTATGCTAAAGAAACCCAGCGCACAGCCTTGCCACACTTGCGCTCGCTAGTGCTTGAAGATGAAGACGATGCCTTGTTGATGGATGCTGCCAGTCGCCGTAACCTGGAACTGGATACCAATCTCGCGGGTGGAAGTGACCACACCCTCTTTCAAGTCTTGGATGCTACAGCGACCCCTATGGGTTCGCGTTTGTTGCGGCGCTGGTTACATCGCCCCCTGCGTGATCAGGCGCGTTTACAGGCTCGTCAGCAAGCCCTGCAGGAATTGCAGGATCAGGCATTTGAATTACAGCTGGGTGATTCCTTAAAAGCCATTGGTGACCTGGAAAGAATCTTGTCGCGGGTTGCTCTGCGCTCGGCTCGCCCTCGTGATCTGGTACGCCTTCGCGATGGTTTGCTCGCTTTGCCCGATTTAAAAAGCCAATTAGCCAGCCTGCAAGCTCCTCTTTTAAAGGATCTTAATCAGCAACTTGAAGTTCTGCCTGAGCTGGCAGATGAACTGCAACGCGCCTTGATTGATAACCCGCCCGTCGTCATTCGTGATGGTGGGGTGCTAGCCAAGGGCTATGATGCAGAGCTGGATGAGCTGCGCTCGTTAAGAGAAAATGCTGGCGGCTTTTTGCTGGAACTGGAGAACCGTGAAAAGGAGCGCACTGGGCTATCCACTCTTAAGGTTGGTTATAACCGGGTACATGGTTACTTTATTGAAATCAGCCGCGCCCAGTCAGATCAGGCACCCGTTGAATATCAGCGTCGTCAGACACTGAAAAATGCAGAGCGCTTTATTACGCCTGAACTTAAGGTCTTTGAAGACAAGGCACTGTCCAGCCAGACTCGTGCACTGGCGCGCGAAAAGCAGCTGTATGAACAACTGTTGGATCAGCTGAATGAGCACCTGGGCAGTCTGCAAATGACGGCTGCAGCCCTAGCTCAACTGGATGTGTTACAAAATCTGGCTGAAAGAGCCGCTAGCCTTAACTGGTGTTTACCGGTATTGAGCCATCAAGAAGGCTTGGTAATTAAAGAGGGGCGTCACCCAGTAGTTGAGCAGGTGGTGACTGAACCTTTTGTTGCCAATGATCTAAGCTTTAACCCAGCTACCCGAATGCTGGTGATTACTGGCCCTAATATGGGGGGTAAGTCTACCTATATGCGCCAAATTGCGCTGATTACCCTCTTGGCGTATATCGGCTCGGCAGTTCCTGCCAGTTCTGCACAGCTTGGCCCAGTGGATCGGATCTTTACCCGTATAGGCGCATCGGACGACCTGGCTTCTGGGCGCTCAACTTTTATGGTGGAGATGACCGAAACGGCTAATATTCTGCACAATGCTACCCGCCAAAGCCTGGTGTTGATGGATGAAGTCGGGCGTGGTACCTCCACCTTTGATGGCCTGTCTTTGGCTTGGGCCTGTGCTGAACAACTCGCCGAACTCGGTGCCTGGACTTTATTTGCGACCCACTATTTTGAGCTAACAACTTTGGCTGATGAGTTGCCCAGTGTGAGTAATGTCCATCTTTCAGCCAGCGAGTATGCTGAACAGTTAATTTTTATGCATAAAGTTGAACCTGGCCCAGCGAGTCAAAGTTATGGTCTGCAGGTTGCACGCTTGGCCGGTGTTCCTGAAGGTGTGATTCAACGTGCCCGAGAGCACTTAACTCAATTAGAAAAGCAGGAAGTTGAAGACCGGCAAAAACCACGGACTCAGCAGGTCGATTCAGCTGTTCAAGAAGCTGCTCAACCCTGGCAACCGGATATGTTTGTCAGCCAGCCACATCCGCTGATTGCGGAAATTCAGCAGCTGACGCCGGATGAATTAACTCCTAGGCAGGCACTGGAACTCCTCTATCAATTCCAGGCAAAAGCCAAAGGCTGAAAAAAATTCAGGGGCAGTCTAGAATGACGGGCTAA
>SKIX01000137.1 GCA_007116195.1 Marinospirillum sp.
ACTAAGACCAAAGCCGTTTTAACTTCATGTGTAGAACCCGATAAACGCTTGAGTCTTTCTACAGCCGCCTCCGGGCTCTCGGGCTTACCCAGGGGCTGCCCCTCAAGCAAAACTTCGGTATCTGCAGCTAAAACCGGCCAAGCTTGCAATTCAGCAGGAAGCTCAGAGATAACTCGGTGAGCTTTAGCCAAAGCCAAGCGCTGGACGGCCTCTTCACCGGCTTCGCCCTGCAACAGCTGCTCATCAAGTGAAGCTGGGCGTATTTGTAAATGCAAAGAAGGCTGCAGCTGTAGCAATAAATCTCGCCTGCGCGGAGAGGCTGAAGCAAGCACCAGCTGCTGAATAAGTCGAGTCGCCATTACTTCCCCTTTACCCAGCCCTCACGGCGAGGGTCAGCACCACCAAGCAAACCTTGAGGCGTCAACAAAAGTGCTTGTATCCCACTGGTTAAATCCGTTTCCCTGACACGGTGGCCTCGAGCTTCCAGGCTCATCAGCAGAAAGTCATCAAAACGATCTTTTTCCAAAAGAACTTGATCATTAAACAAGGCAACATTGGGTAATTCTATCGCCTCTTGCGGAGCCAACTGCCATTGCAACATACCTAGCAGGGTCTTACTGGTGTAATAGATAATTGCCGCACCGCCCGGGGAACCCAGACTGGCAACTAGTTCTTCTGAGTGAGGATTAAACACGAGTGTAGGCGACATGCTGGAGCGCGGACGCTTACCCGCTTCAACCCGGTTAGCAATCAACTGGCCTTGCTGGTTGTAGGGTCGAAAAGAAAAGTCTGTCAGTTGGTTATTAAGCAAGAAGCCTCCCGGCAGCCCTGTCCCGCCGTCGACAAGCAGACGGCTACCAAAAGCCTGCTCAATTGACGAAGTCAAGGCAACACCACGACCCTCCGCATCCAAAACACTAATATGCGTGGTGCCATACTCAGGCTGTTCAACCTGGGGTGCCCAATAGCTTAGATGCCCCGCTGGGTGACCCGCTTGCACTCCCTCTAGAGCAACGGGCGTAACCTTTTCTGCGCGCTCAGCCAAGTAAGCCGAGTCTAAAAGGCTCGACCAACTTCCGGCCGGTGGGTCAACAAAGTCAGGGTCAGCTATATATAAAGCACGGTCAGCAAACGCCAGCTTGGCTGCTTCCAAGTAAAAATGCACGCCTTTGGCTTTGGCAAAACTATCCTGCCGCTCAACTTCTATACGGCCCAAATGCTGCAAAATACCTAACTGCTGCATGAGAGTTAAATGCCCAGAGGAAGGCGGTGGCATTCCACATACCAAGTATTCAAGCCAGAGTGCGCACAGGGCTTCGCGTGCTAAAGGCTGATAACTCGACAAGTCATCCAAGGTTAGCCGGCTTGCAGGGCTGGGCGCCTGGTTAGCCACGCTAAGTATACTCTCAGCAATCTCGCCTTGGTAAAAGGCTGAGGCTCCCTCTTGCGCTAGTTGCCGATAAATAGCAGCTAACGCAGGATTGGTAAGCTGCTTGCCAACGGCTAAAGGCTTACCTTCGGGGTAATAGAAGGCTGCTGCAGCCGAGTTCTGGCTTAACAGGGGGTCGGCAGCAAGCAGCTGGTGAAGTCTTTCACTCACCGCAAAGCCCTGCTCAGCAAGTTGGATAGCAGGCTCAAATAATTGTGCCCACTCTAACTGCCCTTGACGCTGATGAGCCGCCTCCAACATAGCCAGCAGACCCGGTACACCAACCGCAGCACCACTGCCCACCGCCTGCATGAATTCTAAAGGCTCGCCCTCTTCTGTTAAGAAAAGCTCGGGGGTTGCCGCAGCGGGTGCTGTTTCTCGCCCATCCCAGGCAATGAGTTCGTCACCATCCCAAGCAAGCAGAAAACCACCCCCACCTAAACCACTGGACTGAGGTTCGACTAAGCCCAACACTAGTTGCGCTGCAATAGCCGCATCTACGGCATTACCGCCTTGAAGCAACATTTGCTTACCCGCTTCAGCAGCTAAAGGGTTAGCAGCCGCTACAGCAAAGTCTTGATAGACCCAACCGGGACGCTCTTGCAGGCCGGTTGCTTGTTCAGGTTGTACAAGACCTTCGGGCTGCTGATCTACTGGGTCAGAAGCACAGGCCGACATAAACAACGCAACAACTAAAGCTAGGGGTGTCTTTCGGTTCATTAGAAAGTCTAATTAGTAAAATTTGCCGAAAACTTGCATTACTCAGGCATTTTCAGGGGTTCAGGTGAAACAACGATGCCGTTGTTATCGGCATAGACATAATCACCGGTTACAAAGGTCACGCCACCAAAGGAAACAGGCACCTGATATTCGCCGACACCTTTCTTCTCAGACTTTTTCGGATGCGTACCCAGTGCCTGGACACCGAGATCCAGCTGGTTGATCACATCCACATCGCGGATGCAGCCGTACATGATCACGCCTTCCCAGCCATTTTTAACAGCTTTCTCGGCCAGCATGTCGCCCAGCATGGCGCAACGGAAGGAGCCACCGGCATCCACCACCATCACCTTGCCTTTACCTGGCTTATCCACTTCTTCCTTCACCAGAGAGTTGTCTTCAAAGCATTTGAT
>SKIX01000038.1 GCA_007116195.1 Marinospirillum sp.
AGGCTCGCTTCACTTCAGTGATGCAGCAGAAAATGGAGCAGATGTGGGCTGCCAAACTCGGGCTTAATACCTTTGACTACAAACTCTATGACGAGCTAATCAAGCTGATGGTGGCCACACCGGTTGATTACACCCGTTTCTTCCGCGCCCTGTCTGAACTGCCAGATGACATCAGTACGCTTGAACCCAGCTTTTACCCAAGCACCCAGCCCGCAAAGCAAAGGGAAGAAAGCAACCAACGCTGGTCCGCCTGGCTAAAACGGTGGAAGCAGCAGGTCATCACTGACAACCCTGAACACTCACAAAACGAAGTTTCTGAACAGCTACTGAAAACCAACCCCAAATACACCCTCAGGGAAGGACTACTGGCAGCTGCCTATCAAGAGGCTGCCGAAGGGGACGCCGACCGGCTGCACGAATTGCAGAGCGTCATCACCCAGCCCTATGCAGAACAAGCAGCCGCCATCCAGGAAAAATACGACCGGCTTAAGCCGCTGGAAGAGTTTGGTATCGGTGGGCTATCGCATTACAGCTGCTCGTCCTGAGCTGCTTGACACTTTCATGCTGTGTATCCACTATGAAATCATACACATCTCGAGCTTAAAACCATGCGAACGAATATTGAAATTGATGACCAGCTGATGGAAGCTGCGCTCAAAGCAACCGGTCTGAAAACCAAGAAAGAGGTGGTTGAACAAGGGCTCAACACCTTGATCAGGCTGAAAAAGCAGGAAGAAATCAAACGCTACAGAGGCAAACTGGAATGGTCGGGCGATCTGGATGACATGAGGCAGGCTTCGTGATCTTAGTCGACTCCAGTGTCTGGATTGACTACTTCAGTGGTAACGACTCTCCAGAAGCTGACTTTCTCGATCACATCCTGGGCAAACGTGCAGTTGCAATTGGCGACCTGATACTCACAGAAGTACTTCAAGGGTTTCGGCACGAAAAGGACTACAAAATCGCCAGAAGCCTGCTGGAAGAATTGACCCTACTGGAGCTTCTTGGAGAAAAAATGGCGATAAAGAGTGCAGACAATTTCCGAAAGCTACGCCAGCAAGGCATTACCATACGAAAGACTGCTGATGTGATTATTGCTTCCTACTGCATTGAACATAGCCTCCCCTTGCTCTTCTCAGATAAAGACTTCCAGCCCTTTGTAGAGCGCCTGGGGTTGCGCAACGCAACACTTGCATAATCACTGGCTTCCTTAAAAAATCGGCCATTTATTCACCAGCGGATAACGCCGGTCTTTGCCAAAACCCCGGTGGGTAACGCGGGTTCCGGGAGCGGCCTGGTAGCGTTTGTATTCATTGCGATCTACCAGGCTGATGACGCGCTGAACATCTTCTTCTGAAAAGCCTTCGGCCAGCAGGTCGGCAGCGGACTTGTCCTGTTCGATATAACCTTCCAGCAGCTTGTCGAGCACTGAATAGGGCGGCAGGGAGTCTTCATCCTTCTGGTCAGGTGCCAGTTCTGCCGAGGGCGGGCGATCAATCACCCGCTGAGGAATCACGCGACCCTGTTGGTTGCGCCATTCAGACAACTGAAACACCAGGGTTTTATAGACATCCTTGATGGCATTGTAGCCGCCGACCATATCGCCGTAGAGGGTGCAGTAACCCACCGCCACTTCACTTTTATTGCCGGTACTCAGTACCATCAACCCCAGCTTGTTGGACAGGGCCATCAAGAGGGTTCCCCGGCAGCGCGCCTGGAGGTTTTCTTCGGTGGTGTCGCGCTGAGTTCCGGCAAAGGCCTGTTCCAGGCTGCTCATAAAGCTGTCGACCATGGGTGCAATGGGATAAACCTGATAGTTGATATCCAGCAGGCGGGCTTCTTCTTCAGCATCTTCCAGGCTCATGCTGGAGGTGTAGTGATAGGGCAGCATCACACCGGTGACGCGCTCCTTGCCCAGCGCATCCACGGCAATGGCAGCGGACAGGGCCGAATCGATACCGCCGGACATGCCCAGCACCACACCCTTGAAGCCACTTTTATTGACGTAATCCTGCAATCCCAGGACCAGAGCGCCATAAAGGTAAGGTAGGGCATCCGGCCAGGCAGCCCGCTCGCCGGACAACAGCTCGACTCCAGAGGAAGTGGCTTCCAACTCAGTCATCCAACCGGCTTCTTCAAGTGCCGGGGCTGAAGCCTTCAGCTCTCCCTGGGCATTGACGGCAAAAGAAGCGCCATCAAACAACAGCTCATCCTGACCGCCGACCAGGTTGCAGTAGATCAGGGGCACCTGCAAAGGCTCTACTCGCTGACGCGCCAGTTCAACCCGCTCCAGGTGCTTGCCCTGGTGCCAGGGCGAAGCATTGAGCACCAGCAGGGCTTCAGCACCCGCTCCAACACTGGCCTGGGCAGGGCCGGGATGCCAGAGGTCTTCACAAATCAGCAGGCCCAGCTTGATACCTTTCAGCTCAACAATGGTGGGCTGTTCGCCAGCGGTAAAGTAACGCTTTTCATCAAACACCTGATCATTGGGCAGACAGGCCTTGTGGTATTCAGCAATCCACTGGCCCTGATGCAGCACCCCCGCCGCATTGAACACC
>SKIX01000220.1 GCA_007116195.1 Marinospirillum sp.
AAGTCGATGGAACTCTCCCTTCGCTGGGCGCAAAGATCGCGTGCTGCCCATGGCAACAGCCCAGCCGCCTTATTTGGTATTATTCAAGGGGGCATGTATCCAGAGTTGCGCAAACGCTCACTTGCAGGCTTGAGTCAGATTGACTTTGACGGCATGGCTATCGGCGGCCTTTCTGTCGGTGAACCTAAAGAAGAAATGCTTAAAACGCTGGATTACCTGCCACCACTGATGCCTGCCGATAAGCCTCGCTATCTAATGGGTGTAGGCAAACCAGAGGACTTGGTTGAAGCGGTGCGCCGGGGTGTGGATATGTTTGATTGTGTGATGCCAACCCGCAATGCCCGTAATGGTCATTATTTCACGGCCGAGGGCGTGGTCAAGATCCGTAACGCCCAACACAAAAAAGCGACAGGGCCCATTGAAGAAGGCTGTGACTGTTACGCCTGCCAGAACTTTAGCCGAGCTTATTTGCACCACTTGGATCGTAGTGGCGAAATGCTCGGCTCTATGCTGGCGAGTATTCATAATCTGCGTCATTACCAGCGCCTAATGGCTGGTTTGCGTCAAGCGATAGAAGCAGGTAAATTGTCTGGCTTTGTGGATGACTTCTATGCGCGCCGTGGGCAAACAACGCCGCCCCTGGCAGAACAGGATGCTTAATCTTTTTTTTCAACCCTAACCTAACATCAACGAGGAGCCCTTAATGGACTTTTTCATCTCTGCTGCCCATGCCGACGGTGGTGCTGCCAGCCCAATTTCCAGCATCATCATGCTAGTGGGTTTTGTTGCCATCTTCTATTTTATGCTGATCCGCCCTCAGCAAAAACGCGCCAAGCAACACAAGCAACTCATTTCTGATTTAGCCAAGGGTGATGAAGTTTCCTTGGCTGGTGGTATGCTCGGCCGTATCAGCAAGGTAACCGATGAATTCCTGCTGCTGGAAATTGCTGACAACACCTCCATTAAAGTGCAGAAACAAGCCGTTACTGCTGTGCTACCCAAGGGTACACTCAAGGCTGTTGAGTCTGAATAAGCACCCCTGCCCCGGTTGATCCGGGGTTTTTTTGAACTGGTCATCTTGCAAGGCTGCCATGCTTAATCGCTACCCCCTCTGGAAAAACCTGCTGATCCTGCTGGTCATTGCTATCGGCATCATCTACGCCCTGCCTAACCTTTACCCTGAAGATCCTGCTGTACAGGTTACTGGCACTCGTGGCGCTATTGAAGTTGGTGAACAACAACGTCGTACTGCTGAACATGCACTGGAAACAGCCGGCATCCAGGCTGAAGAGATTAGCTTAACGGCCCAGTCTTTATTACTACGCTTTAGTGATGGTGATCGTCAGCTCCTTGCCAGAGATATTCTGCAAGAGGCTCTAGGCGATGACTATGTGGTTGCACTGAATCAGGCAGCAACGACACCCGAGTGGCTGCGAGCCTTGGGTGCTAAAGGGGTCAACCTGGGCCTGGATTTACGCGGCGGTGTTCATTTCCAAATGCAGGTGGATATGCAGGCAGCTGTGGAGCAACGCTTAGAAGCAACTGCAAGCGAGATACGTTCAACTCTGCGCAGCGAGCGCCTACGCTTTCGCCAGGTGAATGTTGAAGAAGGCCAGATTCAAGTTCAGTTGGCTGCTGGAGTTAGCCTGAATGAGGTGCAGCGTTTATTGCAACGCAACCTGAACGAGTACCAGTATCAACAATTTGAAGATGAGCGACGCTTAACACTCAGCCTTTCTGACCAGGCCACACGTGAAGTTGAAGACTACGCAGTCGAACAAAACCTGATTACCTTGCGTAATCGCGTTAATGAACTGGGCGTTGCCGAACCCCTGGTACAGCGTTCAGGTCGCGACCGCATTGTCGTTGAACTGCCCGGCGTACAGGATACCGCAGCCGCAAAACGGGTTTTGGGGGCCACCGCCAACCTGGAATTCCGCCTTGAAGGCCGCCGCAATGCAGACCCCTTGGATGTCGAAGAGTTTGAGTTCCGCGACCAGCCCGAGCGCACGGCTTTTCTGGAAAGAGACATCATTACCACAGGTAATAATGTTGCCAACGCCAGTGTTGGTTTCGATGAAAACAACCGTCCCCAGGTGAACATTCGCCTCAATGGCCAGGGTGGACGCTTAATGAGTCAGGCCACCCGCCCCAATGTTGGCCGCGCTATGGGCGTGCTTTTTATCGAGCACAAAACCCGCACCAGCTTTGAGCGCCGTGATGGTGAGCGTGTTGAAGTACGTGAACCCTATACCGAGCGCGGTATCATTTCGCTGGCGACCATTCAAAGCGAACTGGGTCAGAGCTTTCGCATTACCGGCATCGGCAACACTCAAGAAGCCTCTGAGCTGGCGTTGCTGCTAAGAGCCGGTGCTCTGGCTGCACCGATTTATTTTGTCGAAGAACGTACCATCGGCCCTAGCCTGGGGGCTGCTAACATTGAGCGAGGGGTCACTTCTATTTATATCGGTCTGGCTCTGGTTGTTATCTTTATGCTGGCCTGGTATCGCACCTTTGGCATCTTTGCCTG
>SKIX01000118.1 GCA_007116195.1 Marinospirillum sp.
CGGCAACCCGGATGACCGCATTGACCGCACTGGGTTTGTGGCAGCAGTTGATCAATTTTTTCAATGAGGGGGTCGCCTTCAACATGCAGTTTGACCTGAGCGGCACCCAGCAACAGGCCAATAAATATGGATAAGCTACCCAAGGCGAAGAGGGCAGCGGCAACCGGGTGTAAAGGCAAAAATTCCAGCATCAGACTTGCACTCTGTTCAAAGTTGTACCCTGCTCATAGTTGCACCATGCCAGCAAAGCCCATAAAAGCGAGAGACATGAGTCCGGCTGTCATCATGGCGACGGCGGCACCTTGAAAGGGTGCGGGCACATCAGCCAGGGCCAGGCGTTCACGCAAGGCAGCAAAGCAAATGAGTACCAGAGCAAAACCTAACCCCGCGCTAAGGCCATAGATAATGGCTTCAACAAAACTTTGATCACGAGTGATCGATAGTAGGGCAACGCCCAAGACAGCGCAGTTGGTCGTTATTAACGGCAGGAAAATGCCGAGGGTTTGGTGAAGCACGGGCGAGGTTTTATGCACCAGCATTTCAGTGAACTGAACCACAGCAGCGATCATGATAATAAAGCTGATGGTGCGTAAATACTCTAGTTCAAGTGGAACCAGTAGGCCCTGGTAGACGAGATGACTGAGTGCTGAGGCTAGAGTGAGCACAAAAGTAGTCGCCAGAGACATGCCCAAGGCAGAGTCCAGTTTATTGGAAACGCCCATAAAGGGACAGAGCCCAAGAAACTGCACCAACACAAAATTGTTGACTAGAACCGTGCCTAGGATTAGCAAAAAATATTCAGTCATTTTTTCCGCTTAGGATTTGAAAAAAAGGTCATTTTAACGCATCCAGTTGAATTACGCTGACAAATACTTACTTAAGTAAATCGACGCTAGTCCGATAGTTGTGCAGTAGCCACAGCTTTCATGGCATAATCGCGTCGAAAAGTCGCAGTTATTTTGTGCACGCACACCCCAGTCAATTAAACGAGTTATCTCATGGTTTTACGTAGACTACAGATCAATCAACGTATTTGGATTATCAACCTTTTGGCGGTGATAGGAATGCTGGCTATTTTGTTAGTAGCCATGAATCGTCAATACGATGATATGCAGAGTTTGAAGCTTCAAGAGATACAGAATCAAGTTGATTCTGCTGAAGGTATCATTCGTGCTTATCAACAGCAGGTTGCTGCTGGCGAAATGTCCAGATCCAGAGCTCAAAGCGAAGCGGCTGCACGTGTTAGTGCCATGGTATATGGTCCTGATGATGATTATATTTTTATCATAGATCCCCAGGGTGTCTTTTTGGCTCACCCTAGCCCCGATATTTTGGGTAGCAATATGATGCATCTGGAAGATGTAAATGGTGTTCGACTGGTGCGTGACATGTTAGAAGGTGCTACCCGCGACGGCTCTATCGTAGTGCCCTACTTTTGGACACGCCCAGGTAGTGATGAGCCGATAGAGAAAATTTCGTATGCACGGCATAACAGTGAGTGGGACTGGGTGGTTGCCACTGGGGTTTATGTCGATGATATCGACCAAATGTTCCGTAATAGTCTGCTAGCCTTGGGTAGCATCGCCTTGGCTATTCTTGTGGCCATGCTGCTGGTTGCCATGATGATAGGTCGCTCGATTATCGGCCCGATCAAGAGAACAGCCGAGGCAATGAAAGACATCAGCAGCGGTGATGGTGACCTAACCGTTCGTCTTGACGAAGAAGGTAAAGATGAGCTTTCTGAGCTTACGCATCACTTTAATCTTTTTGTTGTGAAGATTGAAAATCTAGTTGCTGATATTAAAGAATCAGTAGTGTCGATTACTACGGCTTCGGGTGAAATAGCAGCTGGCAACTCTGATTTATCTCAGCGTACGGAAGAGCAAGCCTCTAGCTTGGAAGAGACAGCGTCCAGTTTGGAGGAGCTAACCTCTGCCGTTAAGCAAAATGCTGATAATGCTCAGCAGGCTAACCATTTAGCTCAAGATGCCAGTAAAGTGGCTGCGCAGGGTGGTGAAAAAGCTCGCCGAGTCGTCGTGACCATGGAAGAGATTAGCAGTAGCTCAGACCGCATTGCTGAAATCACAACGCTCATTGATAGCATCGCTTTTCAGACCAATATTCTTGCTTTAAACGCAGCTGTGGAAGCGGCACGGGCCGGTGAGCAGGGCCGAGGCTTTGCTGTAGTGGCGGGTGAGGTGCGAGTGCTTGCACAGCGTTCTGCTGCCGCGGCGAAAGAAATTAAAGAGCTGATTTCTGAATCTGTTGAGACCGTTAAAGGCGGTAGCGCTCTGGTGCAAGAGACGGGTGCGACTATTGAGCAGATAGTTAGCTCGGTTAAACGGGTAACTGATTTGATGGGCGAGATTTCTGCTGCTTCGGGTGAGCAAAGCCAAGGCATTGAGCAGGTTAACCAGGCCGTTATTCAAATGGACGACGTAACCCAGCAGAATGCTGCCTTGGTTGAAGAAGCGGCCGCCGCTGCTGAGTCCCTGGAGGAGCAGTCTCAAGCGC
>SKIX01000138.1 GCA_007116195.1 Marinospirillum sp.
CACTGGTATCAGCTACAACGCTCCTGGCGTGCTTATTTACCTGGGGAGTGCCTGCTTTGCAAGCAGCCAGTGAAAGAACCCTGGGATCTCTGTAGCAACTGTAAAACTTTCTTGCCCCGAAATGATGCAGCCTGCACTCGCTGTGCAGAGCCTCTAGCCAGCCAGCAAGCAGACCTGAACTGTAGCCGCTGCCAACACCAGCCACCCGCTTTTGATCAGGTCATCGCGCCCTTCCTCTACAGTCAGCCTATCAGCGGGCTTTTACTAAAATTTAAAAATCATGCACAACGTGTTGCAGGCAATCTTTTGATCGATTTGCTGCTAGAAGAGCTGCAACAACACAACAGCGAGGAGGTTTCGGGTCTAGTTGCCATTCCAGGGCAAACCAAGCGAGTTAAACAGCGTGGTATAAATCCACCCAGCTGGTTAGCGCTAAGGTTGGCTTGGCAGTTACAGAAACCTTTTTATGTTCAGGGGTTAAGGCGGGTAGAAGACCGGCCCAGCCAACAAAAACTGAGTCGTAAAAAGCGGTGGCTTAACCCTCAGGGCGCCTTTGCAGCTAGCCCTCAGGTCAGCGGCAAGCAGCTGTTACTGATTGATGATGTCGTCACTACAGGAGCCACCTGTCATTGGGCAGCCAAAGCGCTTAAAGAACAGGGTGCAACCTCAGTAACAGTGCTGGCTGTGTGTAGAACCCCCTTTAATTGAGTCACCAAGAGGGCAGGCACTGTGAAATCAGCCTCTAGTCCTGCTAGCACAATTGCTAGCTAGACTAGAGGCCGACTAGATTTACTCAGCGAGCAGGTGACGAGCGATAATCACACGCTGGATTTCGCTGGTTCCTTCGTAAATACTGGTCACACGAATATCACGAGCAAAACGCTCTAGAGGATACTCTTTGGTGTAACCATTACCACCGAGCATTTGCAGAGCAGCATAACAAGCCAGGTTGCCCTTTTCAGCTGCCATCAGTTTTGCCATAGAGGCCTGCTGAGCAAAGGGCTTGCCAGCTTCTTTTAGTGCAGCAGCCTGCAGCGTCAGTAAACGCACGGCTTCCATTTCAGTGTAGTGCTCAGCCAGCATCCACTGCAGGCCCTGAAAGTCAGACAGGGCGCGCCCAAACTGCTTGCGCTCTTTTATATAGTCACGCGCATAATCCAAGGCTGCACTGGCAATACCTAAGGCAAGAGAAGCAATACCGATACGACCGCCAGCCAGCTCGGTTACTGCAATTTTAAAACCCTGGTTTTCTTCGCCCATCAAGGCGTTAGCCGGTACTCGGCAGTTTTCAAAAACCACTTCATGGGTGCCTGAGCCCTTCTGACCCATTTTTTCTTCTGGCTTACCCACTTGAATGCCAGGAAGATCAGCAGGAACCAGAAAGCAAGAAATGCCTTTGCCCTTGGGTGCGTCGGGGTCAGTCACCGCCCACACAACAAAAACGCCAGCAATAGCAGCCGTGGAAATCCACACCTTGGTACCATTAAGTACCCAGCTATCACCCTCTTTAACCGCACGCGTTTTCATAGCAGCTGGGTCTGAACCCGCTTCTGTTTCAGTTAAACAAAAGCTACCACCATAAAACTCACCTGAGCAGAGCTTAGGCAAATAGGTCTGCTTTTGCTCTTCGCTACCGATCGCCTGGATCACTTCAGCAACCATGTTGCTGACTGAAACAGAAACAGCCGTTGCAGCACAGGCGCGTGCTAACTCAGTAATGGCTAAAGAAAAAGCCACACTGCCAACATCAGCACCGCCATACTGTTCAGAGACATTCAGACCCATAAAGCCTAACTCAGCTAGCTGGCGCAAATGGCTTTTTAGAATTTCAGGGTCTGAGGTCGCATCCAGTTCAGCAGCTTGGGGGGCTAAAACCCCCTCGGCAAACTGGCGCGCTGTATCCTGAATCATGACCTGCTCTTCAGTCAGTTGCCAATTCATGACTGTGTTCTCCCAGTTTGCGTTAAACCATACGAATGGCACCATCCATACGGATGACTTCGCCATTCAAGTAGGTGTTTTCAATAATATGGGCCGCTAAGGAAGCAAACTCTTCTGGCTTGCCAAGACGTTTGGGGAAGGGTACACCCGCCTCTAACTGCTCTCGTGCTTCATCAGGAATACCCTGCATCATTGGCGTTCCACAAACACCTGGAGCAATAGTCATGATACGAATGCCGTGGCGAGCCAGCTCACGCGCTAAGGGCAGAGCCATACCCACAACCCCTGCTTTCGAAGAAGCATAGCTAGCCTGACCCACCTGACCATCAAAGGCTGCAATCGAAGCTGTGTTGATAATCACACCCCGCTCGCCATCTTCTTGAGCAGGGAGTTTAGCCATGGCAGCCGCTGCCAAGCGTGCCACATTAAAGCTACCAACCAGATTAATGTTGACGCCACGGGCAAAAGCATCCAGGTCAGCAGGGTTAAGCTCACGATCCAAAAGCTTTTGCACTACAACCACGCCAGCACAGTTAACCACACCCGCCAAACCACCAAAGCGCTCCACAGCCAGATCAACAGCCGCTTGTACCTGCTCTGCTGAGGTAATATCGCAGCGAGTAAAGGCCGCAGCTTCACCTAGCTCAGCAGCGAGCTTATCACCCGCTTCCGTGTTTAAATCAGCTAATACGACTTGAGCACCGCGGTCGACTAAATAACGCGCTGTGGCCTCGCCCAAGCCTGACGCACCACCGGTAATCAAAAACGTTTGCTTAGCAATTTGCATAGTTTTCTCCTCAACTCTTAACAGGGATCATTATTTATTTGAAGGCTCTTGCTCTGAAGGCTCATCCATGCCTTGGTTTTCTTCTACATGAATCGGCTCTTCAGGCTCTACCTTTTTGGCATTGCGACCACGGAACTCAATCAAGAAATAGAGCACAAAACCAGCAGCCAGACCCCAGGCAGCGCCATGAGTTGACAACACAACCCCCATGACACCAGCAACCCCCATGGAAGTGGCATTATCAATTTGCTCAACGGCCACCGCGATACATAGGAAGCCAGTAATCAGCAGTGTAATCGACAGAGCGATAGGCAAAGCGGGTTGGAAAAAAGTCACCAAGGGCAGGAAGAACATAGCAAAGAAGCCTGCAATCCAGAAGGTGCCTGCACCTGAGTAGATAGTGTCCATTGCCTTACGCCCATAGCGATAGCGCTCAGCCATAGTTGCCATAACACCCGTGAACAAGGGGCCAGCCAAGCCTGGGTAGGGTGCGAAGAAGGAGTGCAGCAGGTTACGAATACCAGTAATCAGGTGAACACGGTCAACATTGACTTCAATTTTTTCATCTGGACGCAGGTGGTCTACACGCTTCAATAGCGTCTGCCCAACAATGATGTCACCGAAAGCAATAATGTAGGCAATAATAGCGGTAGGAATAGCGGCAATAAAAATACCTGCAGGTGGGAAGCCCAGGGTGAAGGGCAGATAATCCCAAGAAGCGGCAAAATTAGGTAGCTCGATACCCCAGCGCACTTCAGGTAGCGGATACTCACCAATAGACCAAGCAATCACCATAGTAATCAAAATACCGGGCACCATGCCATAACCGGCAATGATCTTGGCCCAACGATGTTTCTCAGTCCAATCACGGAAAGACAAAGAGAAGAGTACATAGGCCGTCACCAGGCCACCAATGGTCAGTGAAATAGGCGTCGTATGTAAGCGTCCCCCCGCACTGATTTCACCAGCAATGGCAGCAATACCCGCACCCAGAAGGATGCCCGCTTTAAAGGAACTGGGAATATTATTCACCAGCAAGCTACCCAAGCGAGTAACCGCCATAAACAGGAAAATAAAAGTGACGACTAATTGCAAGGCAACCAGAGCACGTATGGCATCAGGGCCCGGCTCAAACTGCCCTATAAACAGCAACACGACCGGCAAGGCAGGAGTAATCCAGCCAGGAACAAAAGGAATACCTAAAAGGTTAGGCAGCATGAAGCCAATGCCGCAGACCACAACAAAACTCAGCGCCACCTCATAGGGTAAGCCAAGATACTGCTGTAATAGTGGAATAGCCGACATGGCAACCACGAACATAACTAAGGCTTGAATGGTCTCGGGCCATTCCCAGCGATAGTGAATAAACGGCAAGCGAATTTTAAACGGGCCTGCAGCCCAATAGGGGTGCTCTTCACCATACTTTCTTTTAAGAAGCACGGGCATTTCCTTAGGTCAAAAGGGGTCTAAAAGGGGCACTGGTTAGTGCCCCTCGTTTTCAAGTTACTTCATAAAACCAGGCTAGATTGAAGCTTAAGAAGCGCTTTCGTCTTCAGCTTGCTTACGCAAAATAAAGCGCTGGATTTTGCCACTCGGCGTTTTCGGCAGAGCGTCAACAAAATCAATTTCGCGTGGGAAGGCATGAGCGGACAAACGTTCGCGAACCAAGCCTTGAATATCCTTAACCAGCTCTTCACTTGGCTCATAGCCCGACTTAAGCACCACAAAAGACTTGATAATGTAACCACGTAGTTCGTCTGGCTTACCGACAGCAGCTGACTCAGCAACAGCGGGGTGCTCTAAAACAGTGTTTTCGACATCAGTCGGCCCGACGCGGTAACCGGCCGTGGTGATAATGTCGTCATCACGACCTGCAAACCAGAAGGTGCCATCCTCATGCTTTTCGACCACATCACCCGTTAAGTAATACTGATTGTGGAAAGGCTTCTTCTCTTGCCAGGTATAGCCTTGGAAAAAGAACGCAGGTGAGTTCTCCATATCCACAGCCAGCTGACCCGTTTTCCCAGCTTCCAGTTCATTAAACTCAGCATCCAGAATGGCTAAGCGGTAACCTGGCATGGGCATACCCATAGACCCCACAGGTGACAGATGGGTTAAAGCATGGTGGCAGCAACAGGTCATACCCGTTTCAGTTTGACCGTAGTGATCCATAACTCGGCAACCGAGATTATCACTCACCCAGTTCACCACCTCAGTATTGAGGGGCTCACCTGCCGAGCTGGCAACACGCAAGAAGAGCTCATCTGCTTTACCGTCCAATTCACCACTGGATTTCATCATACGATAGGCTGTAGGCGCAGAAGCCAGGTTAGTAATCTGGTGCTTCTTTAAGAATTCCAGGGTGTTTTCTGCAGTAAAACCTGCTTCATTGAAGTGAGTCGTTGCCCCCAAAAGCAGCGGCCCCGTAATAGCGTAATACAAACCATAGGCCCAGCCTGGATCAGCCATGTTCCAGAATTTCTCGCCATCTTGAAGATCAACGGCATAGCGCATATAAATATAGAAAGCTGGCAACGCCTTAACAGGTACAGCAACACCCTTGGATTTACCCACGGTGCCCGAGGTAAACATTTGCAGGAAGGGCTCTTCCTTATCCAGAATCAGTGGTTCACAGGTTTCCGACTGCTGATCGAACAGAGACTGATAGTGCAAATCGTCCCACTGCTTGGCTTCAGCTTCGGAACCTATCATCACCATGCTGGGTAGCTGCTGAATCGGTTTGAATTTCTCGCGGTTTTCAGCATCAGTAAATACCAGCTTGGTTTTAGCCTGAGTTAAGCGATACTCTATGGCTTCATAACCAAAGGCCGTAAATAGGGGCTGATAAACCGCACCTAACCGCCAACTGGCAAGAATAATACCCAACAACTCAGGTGTACGTGGCAGCATGGCTGCAACACGATCCCCCTTACCCACACCCTGAGCTTTCATCAGGTTAGCCAGCTTCCCAGAAAAGGCATCCAGTTCAGCGTAAGTCAACTGGGTAACCTGTCCCTGAGTGTCTTCATGAATCAGAGCAGGCTGCTTCGCCCGGTCACCTTGAGCATGGCGGCCACAGCATTCAACGAAAGCGTTGAAGCCGGTTTCGAGGCTACCTTGCAATTGTTCTTCTACCTGAGCCAACTGAAAATCCTTCATGAAGGCTGCGTAGTCTTGCGCTTGGGCGATTTCGGCCATGGGGTTACCTCCGGATGGTCACTTGTTTTTTTTCTAACCTTGACGTAAACGTCAACTGTCTGCGGAAAATTAAGGCAACCCGCAGGTTACCTTGATTATTTTACCAAGCAAGCGCTTGGTTTTGAGAAAGATTACTCGACTCTCTTAATTACCGCAAGCCCCTTCACGCAACACCATCGCCACCAATTCCCTGGCAAGGTCATCAGGCTCCAATCCAGCACCGGGCCGATACCATTGAACAGTCCAGTTAAGAGCACCCAGAGCCAAGCGCCTCTGCAACCCTTGATCACCACTCATCAGGCCTGCACCCTGGCATTCAGCAATCACTTGCGCCCAGATACTTTCATAGGCATCACGAATCTTGACCAACTCTTGGCGTGACTCTTGAGTCAGGCTTCGCCATTCATAGAGAGCAACAACGTGGGCATCTCGGTCTTCTAGGAGGGTAAACAGGTGTGAGCGAGTCACTGCGAGCAGGCGTTCACGCGGTGAGTCTAAACCTTCCAAAGCCTGGGTAGTAATCTGCAGAGCATGACGCATACCCGATTCGATGACTGCAACAAGAATTTCTTGTTTGTCTTTGAAGTGGTGAAAGAGGCTGCCCGATTTAATGCCCATCGCATCAGCCAGCATACGCACCGTGGTGGATTCGTAACCCTGGTTGCAAAAAAGCTGCGCTGCGATGGCAACGAGTTCCTTGCGTCTTTTTGAATTCTTGTTTATGTTCATTTTAGTTAACTAGCGCTTGCTTGGTTTTATGACTTAGCGGTCACAAACTACCCCTAGCCAAGGATCAGGTCAAGCGGCAAGCTATAGCAACTCACACAAGAATCGATAACCAAGACCTAAAGAGGTAACTTCTTCATGCAGCAAGATCCCATCGTCCTCGTTTCAGGTGCCCGTACAGCTATGGGCGGCCTTCAAGGTGCTTTCGCCAGCCTAACCGCACCCGAGCTAGCTGGTTTCGCTATCAGCGATGCCGTTAAGCGCGCTGGTTTACAGCCTGAGGATATTCAGGAAGTTATTATGGGTTGCGTACTGCCTGCAGGCGTAAAGCAGGGTCCTGCGCGTCAAGCCATGATGAATGCGGGCATTCCCGTATCTACAGGGGCCACCACGATCAATAAGCTCTGCGGTTCTGGCATGAAGGCAGTAATGCTGGCTCATGACCTAATTGCAGCAGGCACCAATGATGTTATGGTTGCTGGCGGCATGGAGAGTATGACCAATGCTCCTCACCTGCTGACCAAGGGCCGTAATGGCTACCGCTTAGGTCATGGCGAAGTTAAAGACCATATGTTTATGGATGGCCTGGAAGATGCTCGTACTGGCAAGCTGATGGGTGTTTTCGCACAAGAAATCGCCGATGAAAAAGGCTATACGCGTGAAACTCTGGACAACTTCGCGATTAGCTCACTGAAGCGTGCTATGACAGCTATTGAGCAGGGTAAGCTGAAAGCTGAAACGGCTCCTGTGACAGTTAAAACCCGCAAAGGTGAAGTCACCGTTGTTGATGACGAACAACCCCACCAGGCTGATATTAGCAAAATACCGGCGTTGCGCCCTGCGTTCAAAAAAGATGGTACCGTTACGGCCGCTAACTCCAGCTCTATTTCAGATGGTGCCTCGGCACTGGTATTGATGCGCGAATCCGAAGCCAAAAAACGTGGCTTAACGCCCAAAGCGCGTATTGTTGCGCATTCAACCCACTCACGTGAACCCAGCGAGTTTACTCTGGCACCCATCGGCTCAATTGAAAAAGTGCTGGATAAAGCAGGCTGGAAGCTTGATGACGTTGACCTTTTTGAAATCAACGAAGCCTTTGCTGTCGTTACCCTGCTCGCTATGGACGGCTTGGGAATTCCGCATGAAAAAACCAACATCTATGGCGGCGCTTGTGCCCAAGGTCACCCCATAGGTTCGACTGGCTCGCGTATTCTGGTAACCCTGATGCATGCGCTTGAGCAAGAAGGCAAGAAAAAAGGTATTGCCAGCCTGTGTATCGGTGGCGGTGAAGCAACTGCGGTCGCAATCGAGCTGATCTAAGTCTAGTTGGTTGTACCTAAAATGCCCGAGCCAGCTCGGGCATTTTTTTCTTCTCAAGTCCCTTGGCTTTCGCTACCATGCCCCGAGCTGTTTGACTACCAAGACAGGGTTTCTTATGCGAACGCCGAGCTTCAAGCCAGTTTTTTCTTCTACTCGCCGCTTTAAAGCCTTCCTGGTGATCGGCCTTTTTACGCTGCTGCTGTTTTTCTCTATTATTTCGACTACTGCCGCTTTTTTTCCGCAAAAAACCACGAGTTTTCAGCCTAACCCCCAAGCCAGGCAGCTTTTTTCACAGAGCTACCAGCAACTGCAACAAGGCCAACTGCTCGATATCAATGCCTTAATGGCTGAGCTAGGTGACTACCCCCTAGCACCCTATTTGCAATACCAGTATTTTCGCAATCAAATAGCCTACCAGCAGGTTGATGAAGATCAGTTACTGGCCTTTTTGCGTCGCCACCAAAACACCCCTTGGCAAGCACGCTTGCAAAATGAGTGGCTACAGCTATTAGGCCGCCAGCAAGCCTGGGATACCTACTACCAGCTCACAGGGCCAGTTAAGCAAAGCTCCACTCAGCTTGAGTGCTATCGCCGCTTGGCAGAAGCAGACCAGCAAGGCAAAAGCCTGCAGTGGCTCGAAGAAACGGCTGATTTTTGGCGTCAAAACCAGCCCTTCCCCAGCAACTGCAGCAAGCTGGTTGAACCTCTTGTACAGCTAGGCCTGTTAACCGAAGATGACTTTTGGCAAGCCGCTGTCGATTTGCTGAAGCGAGGCCAGGCTCAAGCGGCCTGGCAACTAGGCCAGCAACTATCAGGCGCTCAAAGGGATTTAATCGATTTCTGGCGTCGCGGCTATTTAAACCCACTGGGACAGCTTAACCGCGTTGCCTCCAACCCACCTGCAGTGCTCAAGCAATTTCCTGAGCTACAGCAACCCCTGTTAGTTGATTTGCTCAAGCAAGGCATCGCCAGCCAGCCTGAACAAACACAACAACGACTACACCGGCTCGTAGCTGCTGAACAGCTAAACACTGCGGCGGCTTATCAGGTTCAAGAGGCACTTGCTATTCACGCCGCTGGTCGTAACTTCCCCCAAACCTTTTCCTGGTTTGCCGCCCTGCCCTATGAACAGCGTTCGGCAGAGGCTAGGGTTTGGTATGCGCGCAGTCACCTGCGTGCTGAAAACTGGTCACAACTGCTAAACGCCACAGATCAATTAAAGCCAGCCGATGCCAGAAGCAATGAATGGCAGTACTGGCGTGCACAGGCTTTGCAGCAAACCGGGCAAACCCAGGCGGCTAGCCAACTTCTGCAAAAGCTAAGCCAAGAGCGCAACTATTATGGCTTTATGGCGGCTCGGGAGCTGGGCACCCCCCCCCAAATGAATGCGACTCCCGCCTCCCTAAGCCCGCCTGATTTAGAAGAACTCGCCAGCCAACCCGGCATTATTCGTGCTGGCGAACTTTTTTTACTGGGCTTTCATGAAGATGCTCGCCGCGAGTGGCACGCCAGTTTAGCAGGTGCCTCTGCTGAAACCTGGCAACAAGCCGCTTGGCTGGCACAGCATTGGGGCTGGTATGA
>SKIX01000136.1 GCA_007116195.1 Marinospirillum sp.
CAGATCTATATCTGACTTGGGGTGCAACTCACCCCGCCCATATCCCCCTACAGCAATCAGGGCAATGCGATCATCCGGCCAGGCAAACTGTGCCCAAATCAAAGCCAGCAACTGGTCCATGGCCCAGGCTCGACCATAAACCAGGTCGCGGATATCCGCACCATCATAAAACGCTTGATCAAGTCGCTGGTTAATCAATCCAAGCGCTTTTTTTAACAAAGGAATTGGCGGAGCTGTTTTTGAGGAGAGCTGATCGCCTAGTTTAGCGAAGTCAAACAACGCAGCATCGGGAGTAAACTCATAATGCAAACTCATGCTCTCCTGCCTCCAAGCTTAAGAAAAGTTTTCTTCCTGGCGTCTCGTCAGAACCTCGACGCCAGTTGAAGTAACGAGCAACGTATGCTCCCACTGGGCAGATAAGCTGTGGTCTTTCGTCACCACCGTCCAGCCATCTTTTAATAGCTTGCAGTGGCGCTTTCCAGCATTAATCATCGGTTCGATGGTAAAGCACATACCTTCTTTCAAAACCAGATCCGTTTTATCGGTATAGCCATCATAGTGAAGAACCTGGGGATCTTCATGAAAAACCTTGCCTATGCCATGGCCGCAGTACTCTTGAACAACTGCAAAACGCTCTTTTTTGGCCATCGCAGCAATTATTTGCCCTATCTCAGACAAGCGAGCACCAGGTTTAACCAGGTCGATCGCGGCATAGAGACTTTGCTGAGTAAATTCAACAAGACGCTTAGCCATAATCGAAGGCTCACCCACAAAAAACATTTTACTGGTATCGCCATGGTAGCCATCTTTGATCACAGTGATATCAATATTGACGATATCACCTTTCTTAAGCTTCTTGTTGTCATCAGGAATACCGTGACAAATAACATGGTTGACTGAGGTGCAAATTGACTTGGGAAAACCGTGGTAGTTTAACGGTGCTGGAATAGCACCCTGCTTATTGACTATGTGTTCATGACTGATTCGATCTAGCTCACCTGTCGTAATGCCAGGCTGAACATAGGGTTCCAACATTTCCAACACTTCAGCCGCAAGGCGACCTGCAACTCGCATTTTTTCTATTTCGTCAGGGGTTTTAATCGTAACCATCTCTTAAAAACTCTTGCGTTAAGGTGACCGCCAAATCAATGCAGGCTTTATGTCTGCGCAGGACTATGCTATAAAGTGCGCGCTCAAATGAACCCTCGAAGGATACGGCAAGGGCCTAACGAAGGCAAACCAGCTGAACCTCCTTTAACTTAAGGGTCTTTGAGCTCAACTTCCCTAAGGGAAATTTAACGTCACACATAGACCGACACAGGCATCTGGGTGCTCGCTGCTCGCAAAAACAGCTGAGTTGATGTCTGGGGTGTATGGAGGCCTAACCCGTACAATTTTGGAGTACATTTTCATGGCACAAGTATCCATGCGTGATCTGCTGCAAGCTGGCGCCCACTTTGGTCACCAGACTCGTTACTGGAACCCTAAGATGGGTAAGTACATCTTTGGTGCTCGCAACAAGATCCACATCATCAACCTTGAAAAAACCGTTCCTGCTTTAAACGAAGCTATTAGTTTTGTTGAGAAGCTAGCCGGTGGTAAAAACAAAATTCTTTTTGTTGGTACCAAGCGCGCTGCTGCTAAAACCATCCGCGAAGAAGCAGATAAGGTGGGCATGCCTTACGTTAACCATCGCTGGTTAGGCGGCATGTTGACCAACTACAAAACTATTCGCCAGTCCATTCGCCGCCTACGCGACCTGGAAACCCAGCAACAAGATGGTACTTTCGACAAGCTGACCAAAAAAGAAGTGCTGATGAACCAGCGCGAAATGGAAAAGCTGGAGCGTTCCATCGGTGGTATTAAAAACATGGGTGGCCTGCCTGACGCTCTGTTCGTGGTTGACGTTGACCATGAACGTCTGGCGATCAATGAAGCCAACAAACTAGGCATCCCTGTTATTGGTGTTGTCGATACCAACTCCAACCCTGATGGCGTTGACTATGTTATTCCTGGTAACGATGACGCCATTCGTGCAGTTAAACTGTATGTTGGCGCTATTGCAGCAGCCTGCGGTAAAGCCCGCGAAGCAGTTGCCAGCGAAGAACTCGTAGAAGTCGCTGCAGAGCCCGCCGCTGAATAAAGTTTGAAGTGTTAGAACCTACCCTGCCAGCCGCATTCTTGCGGCTGGCTTCTTTACACGCTTTCAAGGGGAATTTTTGAAATGGCAACGATTACTGCCTCCCAAGTAAAAGAGTTACGCGAACGTACTGGCCTGGCGATGATGGAGTGTAAAAAAGCACTTCAGGAAGCTGATGGTGATATCGAATTAGCCATTGAAAACCTGCGTAAATCCTCAGGTCTTAAAGCAGCCAAAAAAGCAGACCGCATTGCCGCTGAAGGCGCTATCGCCACTCGCGTTGCTGCTGATGGCAGCTACGGTGTTATGGTTGAAGTCAACTCAGAAACCGACTTCGTCGCACGCGATGATAACTTCTTAGGCTTTGTTAGCCAGGTTGCCGACAAGCTGCTGGAAACCCGTGAAACTGACGTTGCCAAATTAACTGCTGGTGAGCTAGAAGCAGCTCGCGAAGCCTTGGTACAGAAAATCGGTGAGAACATCAGTGTGCGTCGTGCTACGCTGGTAGAAGGCGAGCTGGTTGGTGAATATGTTCACGGTGGCCGCATCGGTGTTCTTACTGTACTGAAAGGTGGCAATGCCGAAGTTGCTAAAGATGTTGCCATGCATGTTGCCGCGGTTAACCCCAAGGTTTGCCGTCCAGAAGACATGCCTCAAGAAGACCTGGATAAAGAAAAAGAAATTATCCTGGCGCAACCCGATATGGCTGGCAAACCTGCTGAGATTGCAGAAAAAATGGTTGGTGGCCGCCTGAAGAAGTTTTTGGCTGAAAACAGCTTGACTGAACAGGCTTTCATTAAGAACCCTGACCTGACAGTCGCCAAGTTTGCCAAAGAAGCTGGTGCAGACGTTCTTAGCTTTGCTCGCTTTGAAGTAGGCGAAGGCATCGAGAAGAAAGAAGAAGACTTTGCTGCTGAAGTCGCTGCCCAGGTTGCAAGCAACAAGTAAGCCTTTAGCTTGCTTGGCGATGATGCAAGTCATCGCTACTTTAAAAACGTGCTGGGTTTGCCCAGCGCGTTTTTGTGCAACTGAACACCAGAAAAACCACTGTGACGGAGACCTTTCATGGGCACCAATGAACGCAATGCAAAATACAAGCGTATCCTCCTTAAACTCAGCGGCGAGGCCCTAATGGGTGAACAGGATTTTGGCATCGACCCCAAAGTTCTGGATCGCATGGCCCTGGAAATTGGGCAGCTGGTCGGTATTGGTGTTCAAGTTGGCTTGGTCATCGGCGGTGGTAATTTATTCCGTGGTGCGGCCTTAAGTGCAGCCGGCATGGAGCGAGTAACGGGCGACCATATGGGTATGCTGGCGACCGTTATGAATGCCCTGGCCATGCGAGATGCACTGGAGCGCACCAACATTCGCACGCGGGTGATGTCCGCCATCCCTATGAGTGGTGTCGTCGAGCACTATGACCGCCGTTCAGCAATCCGCTACCTAACTTCGGGTGATGTGGTTATTTTTTCTGCAGGCACGGGCAATCCTTTCTTTACCACCGACTCAGCGGCTTGCCTGCGCGGCATTGAAGTAGACGCGGATGTCATCGTTAAAGCGACCAAGGTGGATGGTGTGTATGATAAGGACCCGGTAAAGCATTCTGATGCCATTAAATATGACCGCCTAACCTATGACGCGGCTCTAGAACAAAAACTGGAAGTCATGGACTTAACCGCCATTTGCTTGGTGAGAGACCAATGTATGCCAGTACGAGTTTTCAATATGAACAAGCCAGGTGCGCTACTCAACCTGGTTGTTGGCGGCCAGGAAGGTACCCTTATCGATCAGGGGTAAAACTAACGGCCAAGCAAGCTTTTTTATCAGTTAACAAGAGGCAAAATATCGTGATTAACGAAATCAAAAAAGACGCCAAAGAGCGCATGGACAAAAGCCTGGAGTCCTTGCAGATTGCCTTTAATAAAATTCGTACCGGACGTGCCCACCCCAGCATTCTGGATTCGATTAAAGTCGACTATTACGGCAGTGATGTACCGGTTGGTCAGGTTGCTAATGTTAACGTCGAAGACAACCGTACCCTGGTCGTTATCCCCTGGGAAAAAAACATGGTGCCTGTCGTGGAGAAGGCCATCATGACTTCTGACCTGGGCTTGAACCCCAGCACGGCTGGCAGCAATATCCGTGTACCCATGCCTGCCCTGACTGAAGAAACTCGCAAGGGCTATATCAAGCAAGCGCGTTCAGAAGCAGAAAATGCTCGCGTTGCCGTCAGGAATATTCGTCGCGATGCGAATAACCAGTTAAAAGCGCTACTCAAAGATAAAGAAATTTCTGAAGATGATGAGCGCCGCGCTCAAGACGAAATCCAGAAGCTGACCGACCTGCACACTGCAGATATCGACAAACAACTGGCTTCTAAAGAAGAAGACCTTATGCAAATCTAATGCACAAGGCTGAGGAACTTTTTCCTTTACTGGAAAACCGTCCGCGCCATGTTGCCATCATCATGGATGGCAACAACCGCTGGGCAAAAGCTCACAAGCGCCCTGGCCTGGCTGGTCACCAAGCTGGGCTGGAGGCCGTACGCGCAGTCATTGAAGTTGCCTTACGCCAGCAGCTGGAAGTGCTGACCCTGTTTGCTTTTTCTAGTGAAAACTGGAAACGTCCAGAAGCAGAGGTTTCTGGGCTAATGGAACTGTTTAAATGGGCACTTAAAAAGGAAGTTAAACGCCTGCACAAGTACCAAATCAAATTAAAAATAGTCGGGGATCGCAGCGCTTTCAGTAAAAGCCTGCAGGCTTTAATGAGTGCTGCCGAAGAGAAAACAGCAGCTAATCAACGGCTCACCCTGGTTATTGCAGCGAACTACGGCGGTCGCTGGGATGTGCTCCAAGCCACTCGCCGCTTACTTCACCTCGCTAAAGAGCAACACCTAGACCCCGATCAGCTGGATGAGCAAACCCTTGCCCAGCAACTCTGTCTTAGCCAGTTCCCTGATCCCGATCTTTGTATACGCACCAGCGGTGAACAAAGGCTAAGCAATTTTTTGCTCTGGCAACTGGCTTATACCGAGCTTCTTTTTGTTGAAGACTACTGGCCCGATTTTCGCCAACAGGCTTTTTATAACGCCTTAAAAGATTACGCGGCCCGCCAAAGACGCTTTGGAGGACGCAACCCTTTAGCTAACCAGGACACTAAGCAAGATGCTTAAGCAACGTATTTTAACGGCCCTCGTCTTAGCACCTCTGGCCTTAGGGGGGCTTTTTATTTTAGACGGCTGGGCTTTTGCTCTCTTTACCGGTATTGCTGTCGTTCTAGCTGCCTGGGAGTGGTCACGTCTTTCCGCGCTCCCCACCTGGGGGCAGTTTGTTTATCCTGCTGCTATCGCTCTGGCTTTATTCGGTGCCTGGGGACAGCCCCATTTGCTGCAGCAAATGCTTTGGGCTGCGGCTTTATTTTGGATCATCGCCTTTATTTTCGTAGTGACCTACCCCCGCACCCTGCATTGGTGGCGCTGCCCCGCCCGACGTGCCTTCATGGGGGTGTTCGTGTTAATTCCAGCCTGGTCAGGTTTTATTGTATTAGCTGAACTGGGCAGCTTCTGGCTACTCTATGTGCTACTCACTGCCTGGGTTGCCGATATTTTTGCTTATTTTGCTGGACGCACCTGGGGTAAACACAAGCTGGCTCCTGCAGTCAGTCCTGGTAAATCCTGGGAGGGTGTTGCTGGCGGCCTGGTAGGTACTACCCTGCTCAGCCTGGCCACAACGCTCTATTTAGACCTGGCGGCCACCGCTTCCTTAATACTACTCGCCTCAACCCTCTTCATTACCGGTGTTTCTGTACTTGGCGACTTGACCGAAAGCCTGGTCAAGCGTGAAGCAGGGATGAAGGATTCCAGCCAACTTTTACCCGGTCATGGTGGAGTCATGGATCGCATAGACAGCTTAACTTCAGCCGTTCCACTGTTCGCTTTACTGCTCCTCAACGTTGGTGGAGGCCTTTTGTGAAACGAGTTTGTTTACTCGGTGCAACGGGCTCTATCGGTGATTCCACCCTGGCCGTTTTACGACTCAATCCTGAGCGCTATCAGTTATTTGCCGTCACTGGCTACCAGCAAACGGCCAAACTCTTGCAAATATGCCAAGAGTTTCAGCCTGCCTTTGCAGTGGTTCCCCAAAGTGCGGCTAAACAATTTCGTCAGCTATTAACCGAAGCAGGGCTTAAAACCCAGGTTTTGGAGGGTGAACAAGGGCTTGTCAGCATTGCCGAGCATCCAGAGGTTGATATTCTGGTTGCCGCTATCGTGGGTGCTGCGGGTTTGCTACCCACGCTAGCTGGCGTCAAGCAAGGCAAGCGAGTACTCCTGGCGAATAAAGAAGCTTTAGTCATGGCGGGCAGCCTGTTTATGCAAGCCGTCGAGCAGTATCAGGCAACCCTGCTTCCGGTTGATTCTGAACATAATGCGATTTTTCAGTGTTTACCTCAACACTGTGAGCAAAGTGCTTTAGCCAATCAGGGTGTTGAGCAGCTTTTACTAACTGCGTCTGGCGGCCCTTTTCGAGGTTGGAAAAAAGAACAGTTGCAGCAGGTGACCCCAGCACAAGCCGTTGCTCATCCCAAATGGAGTATGGGACAAAAAATATCGGTTGATTCAGCTACCCTGATGAACAAAGGTTTAGAACTCATTGAAGCCTGCTGGCTCTTTGATGTGCAACCTGATCGGGTTGAGGTGGTCGTTCACCCTCAAAGTATTGTGCATTCACTGGTGCGTTTCAGTGATGGCTCCGTGCTTGCACAAATGGGCAACCCGGATATGTGCACCCCCCTAGCTCATGCCTTGGCCTGGCCTGAGCGTATTACTGCCGGAGTTGAGCCCTTAGATTTAGTGCAACTAGGCCAGCTAAGCTTTGAAGCACCCGATCTGGACGCTTTCCCCTGCTTGAATCTTGCTCGCCACGCCTTCATATCAGGGGGAACAGCCCCCGCTGTGCTCAATGCCGCGAATGAAGTGGCTGTCGCCGCTTTTTTAACGAACCAACTGGGCTTTAATCAAATTCCTGAATTGATCGATGCTGTATTGCAACAACAGCCTCAGCAGCAGATAAACGAATTGGATATTTTGCTGTCAGAAGATGCTCGCGCCCGAGAGCTGGCGAATCGCTTGCTTACTACCCTTTTCTAACCCTGATTTAGAGTTGATCCATGGATTTTATTCATAGTCTGCTAGCCCTTATTGTTACCCTGGGTATTTTGATTACCTTTCATGAGTTTGGGCACTTCTGGGTCGCGCGCCGTTGCGGCGTTAAGGTGCTGCGTTTTTCTGTTGGCTTTGGTAAGCCCCTGGTGCGTTGGCAAGGCAAGGAAGGCACTGAGTATGTGATTGCAGCTCTACCCCTGGGGGGTTACGTTAAAATGCTGGATGAGCGTGAAGGCGAAGTGCCCGAAGAAGAGCTTAACCAGGCTTTTAACCGCAAGCCCGTCGGCCAGCGCTTTGCGATCGTTGCGGCTGGCCCCCTAGCCAACTTTTTACTGGCTATTCTGGCCTACTGGCTGCTTTTTGTAATCGGTACCAGTGTACCCGCTCCCTTGGTTGGCGAGGTGCAAGAAGACTCACCCGCAGCCCTAGCCGGCCTTCAACCAGGCGATGAAGTTTTACGTGTGGGGCAACGCACCACTTCGAGCTGGCAAGAAGTGGGGTTAGGCCTTTTAAACCATATGGGTGAAACCACCCAAATTACTCTGGAAGTACAAAATCAGCGAGATACCAGCTCCCGCCTGCTAGAACTCCAGGTTGAGCGCTTTCTTGCTGGCCAGGAACAGCCTGATCCTCTTGCTGGTTTAGGCATCCAGCCCTGGCGGCCTGACGTAGAACCCATTTTAAACAACATTCAAAACAACTCACCAGCTCAGGCTGCTGGGCTGCAGGCACAGGATCGAATTCTAGCCGTTAATGATGAACCCGTGAGCAACTGGCAAGCACTGGTTGAGCGGCTACAGGCTAATCCAGGCCAAGCCTTACAGCTCACTCTGGAACGTGAAGGTCGCCAGCTAAACCTTGAGGTCACACCTGAAAGCCGTGAACTTGCCGATGGTCGTCGAGTGGGCTTTATCGGTGCTGGCGTACACATGCCTGAATGGCCTGCTGAACTTTTAAGAGAAGAGCGTTTTGGCCCTGTGGCTTCCATCTGGAAAGCAACAGAAAAAACCGGTGAAATGAGCTGGCTGACTTTGAATGCCATCGGCAAAATGGTGACTGGGCTTATCAGCCCAACCAATCTGTCTGGCCCTATTACCATAGCCCGCGTTGCCAGCGACTCAGCAAAAACAGGCTGGGAAAGCTTCATTAGCTTTTTAGCCTATGTCAGCATTAGCTTGGCTATTCTAAACCTGCTACCTATTCCCATCTTAGATGGCGGCCACCTCGTTTATTACACGATTGAGGCCATTCGCGGCAAACCTGTTTCAGAGCGCACTCAGGAGATGGCAGCACGTTTTGGGTTAGCTATTTTGGGCTCCTTAATGCTGATGGCCTTCTATTTTGACTTAATGCGTTTGTGACACTTGTTAGTTAGTCACTCTTTCCGATATTGTTGCGGGCTTGAATTTTTAAACGCTCTATAGCGACTCAGTTAATGGATCACAACACACGTGAAAGCTCTTACATCAACTTTAAGTAAACGATCCTTGCTACCCGGGCTTTGTCTGGCTTTGTTATTCACTAGCCAGTCAAGTTGGGCATTAACGCCAAGCCTGACTCTGGACGATCTACGGCTACAGGGTTTACAAAGGGTTTCACCAGGCAGTGTATTTGCCGAGCTGCCTCTACAAGTTGGCGAAACGGTCACTACCAAGGAGCTGTCAGACGCCGCCAAAAAACTTTATGCCACGGGGTTATTTGAAGACTTAAAGCTGCTTGAAGATCAAGGCGTCGTCACTTTTCAGTTGCAAGAAAGACCCACCCTGCGAGAGCTGGTGATTGAAGGCAATAGCAAGGTTTCTACTGAGGATTTAAAAGATGGTTTACGCCAGGCAGGCTTGCAGGAAGGGCAGATTTTCCAGCGTTCAACGCTGGATCAAATCAAACTTGAACTGCAACGCATGTACCATGGTCAAGGGCGTTACAATGCTCGTATAGAAACCAGCGTAGAGCAGCTACCTAGAAACCAGGTTAAAGTTCGTTTGGATATATCCGAAGGCAGTGTAGCTACAATTAGACGCATTAATCTTGTCGGCAACCAGGCTTTTGACAATGCGACTCTACTTCGACAGTTTGAGCTTCAAGAAGATAAAGGCTGGACTCTGTTTTCTTCTGCAGACCAGTATTCGCGTGAACGCCTAAGCGGTGA
>SKIX01000042.1 GCA_007116195.1 Marinospirillum sp.
AACGGCTCATTTCTCTTGCTAAGCGATTTAAGCCCATCGTTCTTGCCATTGCCTGAACCGTTAAATTGGTTTTCGGATGACGCAACTGAGGATCAGCACCCGCTTTAAGCAGATGCCTTGCTGCTTCCTCATTACGCATCATTACTGCGAACATTAAAGCGGAATTACCCTGATCATCCACTTGATCAATATTCACGCCTTGAGCCAGCAGCTCTTTTAAGGCGGTGATATCGCCTTCAACAGCCGCGATTCTTAGTAGAACGGCTTGACTGCGCCTCTGCCCAGACTGGCTAGTACGCTCTTTTTCTAAATGGCTCAAAGCATGCTGCTTACCTAAGCGTAAGCCTATCGCTTTGAGCAACCCTTCACGGGTAAAGGGCTTGGTTAAATAATCATCAGCGCCCAAGTCACGCCCCAAGCGCTGATCTTCTTCGGATGTTTTTGCAGTTAAAAAAATAAAAGGCAAGCTTGCTGTTGCAGCTTGAGCTCGCACCTTCTTCAAGAAAGCAAAGCCGTCCATCATCGGCATCATGATGTCGCAGATAATTAAATCAGGACGCTGGTTTTTCAGTTGGTTTAAGCCTTCAGCACCATTCATTGCTTTAAGAATATGAAAGCCTTCCAACTCAAGCATTTCTTCCAGGTTTTCCAACAAACTGGCTTCATCCTCAACCAATAGCAGAGTTTTACTCATGGTCGACCTCCTGTTGTGGCAGTTGTGCGGGCAGCCATACGCGGAACTGGCTTCCTTTGCCGAGTTGGCTATCCACTTCTAGATGTCCTTGATGTAAAGCAATAAAGTGCTGAACAATGGATAAGCCCAAGCCTGTGCCCTGGACATTATCAACATTGGCAGCCCGAAAAAAGGGTTCGCCCAGCTTAGCCAGGTCTTCACTGGGAATGCCTCGGCCTTGGTCGGTGACCTCAAAACATAACCAGGTTCCAGCCAGGGTAACTCTAACTTCAACTTGAGCCGCTGGTGGGCTGAACTTTAAAGCGTTAGACACCAGGTTGCTAAGAATAGGCTGCAACAGCTGAGGATCTAGTAGGTAATTCTGCTCAGGGCTTGTTAACTCCGGCTGATAAACTAACTCTAGCTGCATTTTTTCAGCAATCGGTTTCAAACGTTCAAGCACCTCTTCGACCACCTCGGTAACCCTGACGGCATAGGGTTCAAAGCGGGTATGCCCACCGCGGTTTTTTTCCAAAACCAGAATTTCTTGCACTAATCCATCAAGCTGTTGAATGGCTTCTTCAGAGCGTTTTAGATGCTTTTGTAATTTACCCAGCCAGGGGCTATCCACAGCATCTGCCTGCATTTTTTGGCAATACTGTTCCATCAACTGCAAGCTGGAATAGATGCTGGATAAAGGGGTACGAAATTCATGCGTTGCCATCGATAGGAATTCCGATTTCAGCCGATTCAACTCTTCGAGGCTGGCTACGGCATCTTGAAGTTTTTGCCTGGCTTGGTGTTCAACACTCACATCATGAAAAAGCAAAATGCGTGCCGGTGTATTCTGCCATTGAATCCAGGTGCCTTTAGCTAAAAAAACCACCTCGCCACTGGGCGCATAACTGGGGTTCACTTGAAGGCAAAGCTCAACATCGGCTTCCAGGTTGGGGAAGACCTCATCTAACGAAGGATACTGAGGCTGGGCTTGCTTAAAGCTATAACCTAGAGCCGCCAGCAGCTGTTTAGCCGCAACATTGGTTAGCAATAAACGCCCTTCTTGATTAACAATTAATAGGGGCGCTGGGTGGCTCAGCAGCAGCTGCCGCATACGAACTTCTGCGGCTATAAAGTGTTTGAGCAGGTCATGTGGCCCTGCTGGCTTTTTACCATCAGCACTTTTTATTTCCAACTTAACAGCCAACTCTTGGCCGCGTGCCTGGGCTGTTTCTAAGCGCTCATTTAAAGCCTTACGCTTGCTGCCCAACCAAACTCGCAAAGGCAGAGGCTGTTCAAGCAATCCAGTCATAAACAGGGGATTCCAATGCAGTTAAAAGAACTCTGATCAAGCGTTGCATTCGTGGCAGCAAGCACTCAATTCTTGCAAAGCCAAGGTCATTTAGTAGCAGGACTAACCATCTCTTCGAGCGCATCCACTGTCATCTCTAGTGCTTCTACAAGAGCCTGTTGTTCTTGCATGCTTTGCAGGCGCTCACTGGCATCTCGGCAGGTAATCAGGCCCAGGTCTTTGCTACCTGCGTTAAAGCGTGTCACCATAAATTCAGCCGGAAACGGCTGCTCTGCTGACGAACAGAGGTTTGCTAAAAAAACTTCATGTTGATGTTCAGCTTGGTAGATGAGATCACGAACCTTGGCAAACTTGGGTTCTGCAAAAAGCCTGGTCAGATTAGCGCCTTGCAGCTCGCGGAAGGAATAACCGAAGACTTGTTGTAATTGGCGATTAATTTCAATGATTTCCAAGCCTTCCCAGTCGAAGATACAGAGCGCATCCATCGCATTCCAAAACAGGGTGCGATAGCGCACTTCACTACTCTGTAATGCCTGAAGAGCCGAATTAAGTTCTTTGCGGGCTTGTAGCTGATCAGCAATGCGCACGAGGGTTTCATGCAGTTGTTTGGTATCGACTGGCTTTAAAATAAATTTATCAATACCCAAATCTATAGCTCTTAACAAATACTCGGTTTCCTCATGGGCTGTGGTCATAACAATCGGCTGTTCAGGGTCCAGCTCACGTAGGTGTTCAGCCAGGCTCAAACCATCCATTCGCGGCATACGAATATCGCTAATAACCAGATCAGGCGGTGTTTCCTGGTGGGTATAAAGTTGCAAACCCTGAGCGCCATCTTCAGCCACTAATACCTGGCCAAAACGCCTTTGCAAAAATTGCAGCAACTGGTTGCGAACATCAGCATTGTCCTCAACGTAGAGTACAGAAAGCTGCTTAAGGCTAGTGGGTAAGGCTTCTTTTTTCCCCGCCTGCTGAAAGAGGTTCATACTCACTCCTGATCACTACCCCTTACCCTGTGTACGATTTTTATTAGGGGCAGCATTTTTTTCAATATAGTCGATTATCAAACCCGCGACATCTTTGCCTGTAGCGCGTTCAATACCTTCCAGTCCAGGTGAGGAGTTCACCTCCATCACCACGGCCCCATGATTCGAGCGCAAAAGGTCAACACCACAAACTCTTAGCCCCATTGCTTTGGCCGCACGTATTGCAGTGGATCGCTCTTCTGGCGTGATCTTGATTAGCTCGGCCTGACCACCTCGGTGCAAATTGGAGCGAAACTCTCCTGGCGGTGCTTGGCGCTTCATGGCAGCGACCACCTTATCGCCTATCACAAAGCAGCGGATATCGGCACCTCCTGCTTCTTTGATGTATTCCTGCACCATAATATTGGCTTTTAAACCCATAAAGGCTTGAATAACACTTTCGGCTGCTTTTTCTGTTTCAGCAAGAACGACGCCAATACCCTGGGTTCCTTCCAAAAGCTTAATGACCAAAGGTGCACCCCCGACCATACGAATCAAGTCAGGAATATCGTCTGGAGAGTGAGCAAAGCCCGTAACTGGCAGTCCAACTCCTTTACGTGATAGCAGCTGTAAAGAACGTAGCTTGTCACGTGAGCGGGTTATGGCAACGGACTCATTTAAGGTATAAACGCCCATCATTTCAAACTGACGCACCACTGCAGCACCATAGAAGGTAACGGATGCACCAATACGTGGAATAACGGCATCAAAGTGCTCTAAATCTTCACCCTTGTAGTGAATGGTGGGTTTATGGGCGGCAATATTCATGTAACAACGCAGAGTATCGATTACCCGTGCGCTATGCCCACGTTCTTCTGCTGCTTCTAATAAACGCCGAGTGGAATAGAGAGAGGCATTACGGGACAAGAGGGCAAAATGCATGATGTTCCTACTGAATGAGATCAACAGTGGCTGAGCAAGTAGCTAGCGCCTGGGGCAACTAAGAAGTGTTCTTCCAAGGCCTTGCGACCTAAGAGCATAGGGTATTTCATCTGCGAGCGATCTGCGAGCGTCACTTCAATTTTCTGTTTAATAGAGCCTAGTTCCATCCATAAGCGGACAACATAGCGTTCACTAAGCTGGCCATTGGAGCTACGTACTTCTCGACGATCATAAACCGGAAGCTCTACTCGATGCATCTGGCCTTCATTATCGCTGGAGCCCTGAGTTAAAAAACGAACCCAGGTGCGGTTTTGTTTTACAAAAGGCGTAATTTTTTCTGCATGTAAACTTGATGTGCGTGCACCTGTATCGACTTTAGCAGCCACCTGTAGCTCCAAGTCAGGAAAAAAGATACTTTCCTTGGCGCCGATTACTAGCCGTTCATGCAACCAATCATGTTGATTCCAATGCTTTTTCTTTGCCGACATCACCCACCCGCCTGTATATTTTTTAACCACCCAAGAATAGAGCAGTAATCACTTCCACTGAGATCACTTTTACTAAAGTTATCCACATCCCTGTCCACGTCTTCTGTGAGTAAACTCCACTGAAAAGTGGACAAGCTGCGTTTGCCAATGACCGCTGGGTTGAATATCCAGCCAGCGTAATCCGGGTTGTGCTTGAGTAGCAAGCTGAAACTGCTCAACTTGGGGACGAAACTGAACACTGGTTGCCGGCGTAGCATAAACAGAAGCACCCAGGTGCTGCCAGCTTGCAGCTTGATGCACATGGCCGCAGAGTAAAACCCGCGGCTGATCTGCAGCCTGTAACACCTCCCAAAGCGCTGCAGCGTTTTTTAATCCTAGCGCATCCATCCAGGCACTCCCCACAGGTAAGGGGTGGTGATGTAAAGCTATGAGAGTTGGACGCTGGGCTGCCAAGGCTTGACTAAGGCGTTCTAGTTCGGAAGCTGCCAACCAACCAGCAGCCTCACCTGGCAGGCTGGTATTCAAGCTCAGCAGCTGCCAACCTGCCAAACTTAATTCAAAATGCGCTGGCTTGAAGCTCTGCATCAACTCAACTGAGTCATGATTACCGGGTAGCCATTGCCAGGCCAAGCCGGTCGCCTGGAGTTGCTGGTAGAGCCAGGCATAGGTTTCTGGTTGCACCTGCTCAGCCAAGTCGCCTGTTAACAACAACAGCTCAGGCTCTAGGCTCAGTGCCTGCTGCAAAGCTGCCAGGAAGTGACTACGGCTATCAACCCCGCGATAAAGAGCATCAGAGTCTGCCATAAGGTGCAAATCTGTCAGCTGTACCAGACGCAAGGGCTTAGTCACGCGAAACTTCCTCGGTCAAACTGTAGCCTTTATCCAAAGTAAATTGCAGCATGTCTTTTAAAAAGCTGTTCACCTGCACCTTCTCATCTGGGTGAAACATGCCTGCATTAGGATAGGCATAACGTCCTTCGCGCACCTGACGCTTTTGATAGGCAATAACCTCAGCTAAACGCAGGTCTTGATAGACCCTGACCTGCATTAGAGCAGGTGCTAAATAGTCCTGAGTGATCAGGGTCAAATGCAGCTCAAGCACCTGAGTCCAGCGACTTTGCTCTAGCAAACTGAGCGTTAAGCACCCCAGGTCTTGCTCTTGAGCACGCAAACCGAAACTGATCTGCTCCTCTTCAGCTTGCTGCCAAAGACGTTGCAGCAACAGGTAGTTGGCAGCAGCATCACTTTGTAGGCGCTGTAATTCAGCAACATAACGTTTGGGCATTATTTACTGGCTTCCCGTGGTTTTTTTAACAGGGGGTTGTTTTGAGCAAGGCGCATTAATCGCGGGTATTCTCTTTCCAGCCACTGTAATCCAATCAGGCTCATGGCATTGGCTGCGCGCCCTTGGCTTGCCTCTTGAAAAGCCTCTGTGCGTGATTTAACGAGCACGCGTATGTCTTCATTTTCACTTTCCAAACCATGAATTCCCCCAGCAGTGCGGGCATCCACCAATCCACAAAACAGCGTGACCTGCTCGTCAGCACCACCAGGGCTGGAATAATAGGTAAACAGTTTTTCTAAAGACAAGAGCTGCAGACCGGCTTCTTCCTGCGCTTCACGCCGGGCAACTTCTTCGACTGGCTCGCCAGGTTCAACTAAACCAGCAATTAATTCGATTAACCAGGGGCTTTGAGTATTCTGCAGGGCACCGATACGAAACTGCTCCACCATAACCACCTGATCTTGCCAGGGGTCATAAGCTAAAACCCCCACAGCATGGCCACGGTAAACCAGTTCACGACTTAGAGCGGGTGTCCAGTCACCTGCAAAACGCTTATGCTTTAAACGCAGTTTATGCATACTGAAAAAGCCTTGGTAGACTGGCGTATTGTCGAGTATTTCTACATCCCGATGTGGCTCGGTAGGCTGAGTCATAAGGGACTCCCTTTATAAAATGAGGTCACTATGCAAGGGCGTTACACCCAGCGTTGGCGAGATCCCGCAAAAGACCCACGGTCTGAAATAAAAACCAACCTGATTACTCAAGAAGGGTATCAAAAAATGCGCTCGACGAGGGATTTTCTGTGGCGAGTCAGGCACCCAGAGTTAGCGGCCAAGGTTCAAGAGGCAGCCGCAAATGGTGATCGCAGTGAAAATGCTGACTACACCTATAACAAAAGAGAGCTGAATCGTACCCTGGCACGAATTGCTTACCTGGATAAACGCTTAGATGAACTTCAAGTGGTTGATCGCCAGCCTGCAGTCACTGACCGGGTTTACTTTGGTGCTCAGGTTACTTTAGAAGGTGAGCAGGGGAAGGAAGAAGTTTGGCGACTGGTGGGGCCAGATGAAGCTGATGCCAGTCAAGGCTTGATGAGTATAGATGCACCTAGAGCCAGGCAGTTGCTAGGTAAACAACTGAACGAAGAAGTCGCCTTGCCTACACCCAGTGGAGAGGCCTTATTTGTGATTACTAGTATTTTTTATCGTTGACGCTGGCTGTTCAAGCTAAAAATAAAGTTTTCTGCTAGCAGGTGCAGGTTAGCGACTTGACCGTCCAGTTTATCTGATTGCTGTTGAGCAGCTTGTCCTGCTGAAACGGAGCTAGCCGCTAAATCAGCCAACTCACCAACCTGGCGATCAGTTTGTTCACTCAGCACCGACTGGTGACGGGTTAATTCAGAAACTTCAACTGCCAAGCCATTGATCTGCTCAACCGCAGTCAAAACTTCTTTTAAGGATTGCTGCATTGCCTCAGCCAAGCTTACCGTTTGCTGAGAGGCTTCAACACCCTTTTCAATGGCAGCTGCTGAACTCTGGGTATCGGTTTGCAGTTGATCAATAATGCTTCTTACTTGTTGGGTCGAATCATGAGTGCGCTGGGCTAGTCCGCGTACTTCATCAGCAACGACCGCAAAACCTCGACCTGCCTCACCTGCCCGGGCAGCTTCTATCGCAGCATTTAAAGCTAAAAGATTAGTTTGCTCGGCCACATTAGTAATAACATCGATGACTGTTCCTATTTGTTCACTGCTTGCTGCCAAGCTAGCAACCTGCTGTTTAGCTTCTTGTAGTTCTGTTGATTGCTTCGCGATGGCTTGAGCAACCTGAGCAATCTTGGTTTGTCCCTGCTCAGTCGCTGTTTGTGATTGGCTAGCTGCTGCTGCCGTGCGTTCAGTACTCTCCTTAACCTTTTCTAAGCTGTGTAGCTGTTCTTGAATTGCCGCTTGTATTTGATTAACCCTGACGCCCTGATGTTCAATAAAATGAAAGGCCTCCCCTAGCTTTTCGTCAGAACGGGCTTTACTTCGACGCAAAAAACCTGAGTTGTTATGCAGACGAGCCACCACAGCTCTTAACTCAGAAGAACGGGTGCGTAGTGCAAAAGCGATCTTACCCAACTCATCTTTACGACCTGTATAGAGGTAAGGCATCACTGGCGTATCAACAATTCGTTTAGCTGAAGTAGCTAGGCTGTGCAAACCTCGGCTAAGCACAGCAACTCCTAGAGCTGCAAACAAGCTGGCAGCAAGAACCAGAGCACCCTGCCACCAAAGCTGCATAACGAACATCAACACGCCTACAACCAAACCAGGCAAGCTGGCCACCCCAGCCAGACGCTGAGTGAAGGATAAACGTTTACGCGTTAAAAAACTGGGAAGCTGGCCTAGTGACCACTGTTGATAAACTTTTTCTGCCCGAGCGACAGCTTGGCGGGGTGCAGCAACGCGCACCGATTGATACTCGACAATTTTGCCATTGCGTTTGATTGGGGTGACATAGGCATCAACCCAATAGTGATCACCGTTTTTGCAACGGTTTTTGACCAGACCCTTCCAAGAGCGCCCAGCCTGAACGGTTTTCCAGAGATCGGCAAAGGCTCCGGCAGGCATATCGGGATGCCGAATCAGATTGTGGTTTTGACCGACGAGTTCTTTACGCTGATAACCCGAAACTTGAATAAAGGCATCATTAGCAAAGGTAATCATGCCTCTTAGGTCGGTAATAGTGATTAGCTGGACATCATCAGGTACTGGCTGTTCACGACCTGTAACGGGCTGGTTAACCCTCATAAGTGGTTGCTCCATGATGATTATTAAGCCTTCACTTGGCTACAGCAAACCACTTTAGGTGGAGTTTTCCGAAAACTCTATTGATAGAGATCAATGAATTGCGACAATTTTACGCACTTGCCGGAACAGAACGTTTGCGGAAATAGTCCAATACAGATACGGCCAGCTCATCTGCATCAAATTTTGCTATAAAATCATCTGCACCAACCCGCTTCACCATCGACTCATTAAAAACCCCAGATAAAGAGGTATGCATCAAAATATACAGGTTTTGCATACGGCTATCCTCTTTAACACTTCGGGTGAGGGTGTAGCCATCCATCTCGGGCATTTCAATATCTGAAATCATCATTAGGTATTCCAGCTCAGGCTTTTTACCTTCATCGGCTAGAGCCTGCAGGTGTTCTAGCGCCTCTTTACCATCTTTTAAAAGTACCGCTTCCAGCTCAACTTTTTCCAGACAACGTTTAATCTGATTACGTGCCACCACAGAATCGTCAACTACCAGCACCTTGCGAGGCGTTTCACTGGCTTCAAACTGCGAGAGGTCAGTATCAATTTCTGTCTTAAAGTCCTCCGAAGAGGGAGTCACTTCAGCAATAACCTTTTCAACATCAACGATCTCAACCAGCTTACCCTCATAGCGAGTAACCGAGGTTAAGTAATGACGATGACCAATACCCTTAGGAGGTAGAAGGATATCACTCCACTGCATGTTGACGATATTTTCTATTTTATCGACCAGAAAGCCCTGCATACGGCGGTTATATTCGCAAATAATCACCTGCTGCTTTTTGGGTTCAGTTACCCGACCGGCCTGAATAGCACTCAGCATATCTAAAATAGGAAAGGAGCCATCCATGGTTGTGGCGACACCCACTATATGGGGATGATGATAAGGCAGTTGAGTAAGGGGTGGGCAGGGTATTATTTTTTTTACTTTGAATACATTGATGCCGTACATCTGCCCATTCTGCAAACGAAACAACAGCAGCTCTAGGCGGTTTTCGCCAGCCATTTGTGTCCGCTGGTTAACATTGTTCATCAGTTGGCTCATCGCCCAGCCCTCTTCACCACGAGTAAAACAGCTATTGAAACCCGAAGCCTGCTAAGACGCAATAGATCGTTACACTTTGCAACGCTTGGTGTAGCCTTTTAATTAAATTAGGCCCCGCATAAAGGGGTCAACAGCAGACAAATCGGTACGGTTTTCAACTCGTAAGGCATCAATTCCCCAGAGGTTGGCAGGGTTCACCCTAACCTTTTCACTCACATCACACACATAGTGCACCTGCAGATCTGACTGGCTCAGATCACGCTTTAAAGCGGAGGGGAAAATATAACCATCTGAACGGCGAATGCTTGCTACCAACGGCGCCTTGGGGTCACCTGTACGACCCACTACAACGGCAAGATCACCGTTGCTTAAACGCACAAAAACACCCGGAGGGTAAAGGCCCAGTTCAACAATAAACAACTCAGTGAGCTTGCTATCGAAGGCTTTGCCACGCTGCTTGAATAAGTCTTTCAGTGAGTCTTTCAGCTTCAAGGGGCCACGATAGCCGCGCGGTGTAACCATTGCTGAATACACATCGCCTAATGCCAGAATTCGAGCTTCATGGCGTATATCGTCGCCTTTTAAGCCATGTGGATAACCGCTTCCATCCAGTTTCTCGTGATGTTGGGCGACCAACTCCAACCAAAGCTCATCATCAACCCCTGCCTGGTGTAATATCTCCGCACTTTGCAGAGGGTGGGTGTTGATCAACTCTTTTTGGTGAATAGTCAGAGGGCCTTTTTGCTGATCCAGCCTTTTTTGATAGGGGTTCATGGCTAGATTACAGGTCAAAGCAGCGCAGAGTACGCTTACACGTATATCCTGCTCAACTTTTAAGCGCGCAAGAATCAATTCTGTTAGCACAGCAATTTGCATCGGGTGCTGAATAGGGTAGTCAAAGCTCTCTGTTAAATGAACGGCCCCCATCAGAGCATCTGCATTTAAATTAACCAGGCCCTGTAAATTAGTAACCAGAGTTTGAAAGCGTTTAACCACCTGCCCAGCTGAGAACTTATGACCTTTTTCCAGGCGCTCAAAAACGGCTTCCAGTTGGAAACAGAGGTCATCAAACTCTGCAAAGGGGTTGACCCGCCGATTAAATTTAACCGGCTGAGGCGCAGGCGCAGCGATCTCTTTAGCGAAATAGCCAATGTCCACCAGCAGCTTTTTTAAATCCTGGGTGTCGATTAAGCTGCCCTTATTGACAAGAATATCGCCTTTTTTATCACAAACAACCCAAGGTGTTTTTTTGCCAACCACCAGATCATCTGCAGAAATTTTTAACAGCTCGTAATCTTTTGTTAACATCAGGTTTCTCAAGAGTACATCTTATTTGAACCTTAGGGTCACGGCTGACCTATGTCAATAGACAACGAGTGGACTTGCCATAAAAAAACCTGCACTGCGGCAGGTTTTTTTGTGCCTTGAAGACCGTTTTATTTAAAGGCTGAACCTGGCTGAATACCTAACTTTTTGAAAATCATCACGGCAGGACAGAAACCGGTAAAGCTTGCCTGGATCATATTAGCTGCTATAAAAGCAGTAAACCAAACAAAACCCGGATGAACCCAATGGGTTAGCACCAAACTAACAGCAACCATAATACCGGCAAACAATAAAAGCGCACGATCAACATTCATCACGTTTCTCCTTGGTCAACACAGTGAAGCCCAGAGGCTAATTAAGCAATATCTTAATTAGTATACTCTAGCTTCAACTAAAAGCAACTTTAGCAACCTCTTTAAAATGCTTGGCAAAGTTTACTTCTAGCCCCTGCTGCAAATATTCCGGCAGCTCCTCATAATCTCGCCGGTTCGCTTCTGGCAAAACCAAACGCTGGATTCCTGTGCGCCTGGCGGCAATGACTTTTTCACGAATACCGCCCACAGGTAGCACCTGCCCAGTCAAACTCAGCTCACCAGTCATCGCGACCTTGGCCGGTTTTTTGTTCAAAGCCAAAGATAAGAGCGCTGTTGCCATAGTCACTCCAGCAGAAGGACCATCTTTAGGTGTTGCTCCTTCAGGCACGTGAAGATGCACAAAAGCTTCATCGTAAAAGTTGGCTGCAGCACCAAAATCTTTTAAGTGACCCATCACATAGCTATAAGCAATCGCTGCTGACTCTTTCATGACATCACCCAGCTTGCCGGTAAGCTTAAAACCGCGTGTTAATGAATGCACCTGGTTAGCTTCAATAGATAGAGTGGCTCCGCCCATAGCCGTCCAGGCCAGGCCTGTCACGACACCGACTCCTTTCATCAACTGCTCACTTCTGAAGGGTGGAGCTCCAAGGAAGTCATCCAGGTTTTTCACACCGACACGCACCTGCTTTTGATCTGGGTTATTCAACAGGGTGACGGCTGCTTTGCGCAGAATGCGGTGCAACATTTTTTCCAGTTTACGTACACCCGCTTCGCGCGCATAGCCTTCAATTACCTGCTTTAAGGCCGCATCAGTGATAGTCAGCTGTTTCTTTTTAAGACCTGCACGCTTGAGCAAGCGCGGCCACAAGTGATGCTTGGCAATAGCCAGCTTTTCTTCACTGATATAACCGGATAACCGAATAATTTCCATGCGATCCAGCAGAGGGCCAGGAATGGTATCGAGTTGGTTAGCAGTACAGAGAAAAAGCACCTTGGATAAATCGACGCGAACATCCAGGTAGTGATCTAAAAAGTTAACATTCTGCTCAGGGTCTAACACTTCTAACAGCGCTGAAGCTGGATCACCTTGATAGCTAGCCCCCAGTTTGTCGATTTCATCCAGCAGGATGACCGGGTTTTCGGTTTCTGCATCTTTAAGCGCCTGAATCAGCTTACCTGGCAAGGCACCAATATAAGTACGCCTGTGGCCTTTTATTTCGGCTTCATCACGCATACCGCCGACCGAAAAACGATAGAATTTTCTTTCCAGAGCTTCCGCAATGGAACGGCCAATAGAAGTTTTACCCACCCCAGGCGGTCCAACTAAAAGTACGATGGAGCCACCCACATCACCTTTGAAGTGACCTTCAGCCAGGAATTCGACAATGCGGTCTTTAACATCCTCAAGACCATCATGGTCTCGATCCAAAACCTGGCGTGCATGCACCAGGTCCAGCTTGTCATCTGAACGAATACCCCAGGGCAGGCAGGTAATCCAGTCCAAATAGTTGCGGGTAACAGCATACTCTGGCGAGCCCGATTCCAGCACGGAAAACTTCTGCAATTCTTCGTCGATGCGCTTTTGCACGGCTTGCGGCAGAGTTTTGTTTTCCAGACGCTGGCGAAACTCATCAGCTTCGGCCGTTTTGTCATCCTTGCTAATGCCCAGCTCGCGTTGAATCACTTTGAGCTGTTCACGCAAGAAGAATTCTCGCTGACGGTCATGAATTTTTTGATTCACTTCCTCGCTAATTTCGCCCTGTAAGCGGGCGACCTCGACTTCCTTGCGCAGCAGGGGCAGCACACGCTTCATTCTTGGCAGCAACTGCAAGGTTTCCAGCACCTGTTGTAGCTCTCGCCCTTTGGCTGAGGTAATAGCAGCAGCAAAATCAGCCAAAGGCCCTGGCTCGTTGGGGCTGAAACGGTTCAGGTAGTGTTTTAACTCTTCGCCATAAAGGGGGTTTAATGGCAACAACTCTTTGATGCCGTTGATCAAGGAAAGGGCATAGGCTCGCGCTTCATCACTGGTATCGGCTAATTCTTTGGGGTAGCTGACCTCAACTAAATAAGGTGGTTTGCGAGAAATCCAGCGCTCAATTTTAAAACGCTTCAACCCTTGGGCAATGAACTGGATACGGTTGTCTTCCACATCAGCACGATGCACACGCACCGATGTGCCGATGCTGGGTAAGACATCTAGCTCAAGTTTTTCAGGCGGTGTCTCGCCAACATAGACAACCCCAACAACCTGATGCGGGGTTTCACCAACACGCTCCAGTGTCGTTTCCCAGCGTTGACGCGGAATGACCAAAGGCTGGATTTGAGCAGGAAAGAAGGGGCGGTTATGAATCGGCAGCAGATAAATGCGTTCCGGCAAATAGTCACCAGACAGCACCAGCTCTCCAGCTTGAACGTTTGAGTCCTGTTCGTCAGTCATGCAGCGCCTCTTAATCTAAAGGAAGTCTTTGACTGACTTGATGCGGGTCGTTGAGGCAAATTTCAAGGCTTAGCTCAAGTAAGCCCGTACAACAGTTGATTAAGGACACACCCAGCCGTTAAGAAACACCTAGCCACTCGCGCCAGGGCGCTTGCAAATCGGCTAAAGCAATGAAGTTCGGGTTCACCGGCTTGATTTGCTGATTGTAGCGCAAGGGCTCCAGTTGCCAGGTTAAAATATCTCCTCCGGCAGCTTGCAGAAGCGCATGGGCTGCAGCGGTATCCCACTCACCGGTTGGCCCTAAACGTGGATAAGCATCAGCCAAGCCTTCGGCCAGGTGACAAAACTTTAGCGAGCTACCCAGCGGACGAGCCTGAATATCCAGGCGCTGCTGACGCATTGAGGCTAGCCAGGCTTGCAACTTTTCCAGGCCGTGACGATGACTGGTTAACACTTCAAGTTGCGGCAGTGCTAAAGAACGGGTACGAATTGCAACAGCATCTCCAGAACCCTGCTGTTTCCAAGCTCCCAGGCCCTGACCGCCCCACCACCAGGTTTGCGTAACCGGCTGGTAAATCACCCCCAGCAAAGGCCTGCCTTGATCAATCCAAGCAATATTAACCGTAAACTCATCATTAGCAGCAAGAAACTCTTTGGTGCCATCCAGAGGGTCAATTAACCAAAAGCGGGACCACTGACTTCGCTCCACCCAGGGAATTGCCGCAGCCTCTTCTGATAATTGGGGCACCCCAGGGGTAAGTTGCTGCAACCCTTGTTGAATACACTGATGAGCCTCCCAGTCTGCTGCCGTAACAGGTGAGGCATCATCCTTATAGTGCACCTGGGTTGTCTGTAGTTGACGATAAACCGTCAAAATAGCTTCACCGGCTGCGGCTGAAATTCGCTTTAATTCAGGCACCCAGCTTTTGATGTCGGTCGACATTCCACTAGCCCTCCCAGGCACCTGACTCTGGCCAACCTTCCTGACTTAGCCTTTCACGAGCAATAAATAGGGCCGCAATGGAACGCCCCTCATGAAAGTCATCACGATTAAGCAGGTCACAGAGTTTGGCTAAAGGGTAAAGCTCAACTTCCAAAGGTTCAGGTTCATCACCTTCCAGCTTGCAGGGGTAGAGGTCGCGCGCCAATACCACTTGCATCTTGTGACCCATGTAGTTGGGTGCCAAAGACAGCTGGGTCAGAGGCTCTAACTGCCGAGCACCATAACCGGTTTCTTCCATTAGCTCTCGATTTGCAGCAACCAGAAGATCTTCACCCACTTCGACCAAGCCTTTAGGTAAAGCCAGTACATAGTCATGCATCCCTCCGGCGTACTCACGGATCAGCACAACTTCACCCTGATCATTGAGAGCAACCACCATCACTGCACCTAAACCCTGGCTAACGAGACGCTCATAATGGCGCTGCACTCCATTGCCAAACTCTAAATGCAACTCTTCGACTTTAAAAAGACGTGTTTGCGCCACCAGCTTGCGCTCTAGAATACTCGGACGAACAGGCATAGGCTGCCACTCCTTATTCCGCTACAATAAAGTTTTCTTGATTATCAACCCTGAACCTCTGACCTACAAGGTAGAAATGATCAATTGGAGCGCTATCGACACCGTTTTGCTGGATATGGACGGCACCCTGCTCGATTTACACTTTGACAGTCACTTTTGGCTGGAGCATCTGCCGCGCCGCTATGCAGAGTTACATAAACTCGACCACCAACAAGTACGTCCTGAGTTAATCGAACGCATTATGGCAGAAAGAGGCCAGCTTAACTGGTATAGCTTGGATTACTGGACTCAGGAATTAGGGGTGGATATTGTTGCCCTTAAAAAAGAAATCCAGCATCTGATTGGTTTTCGTGCCGATGCACTGGATTTTTTGCAGTGGCTTAAAACTGCTCATCCGAGGGTGATTTTAGCCACTAATGCTGATCGGAAAAGCCTGGAATTAAAGCTCTTTTTAACTGGGTTGGATGCTTATCTGGATGCCATAGTCAGCTCAGCTGATTTTGGCATTCCTAAAGAAGATCAGGGCTACTGGCAGGCCTTGATGGAAAAAGAACCCTTTGATCCTGAGCGCACGCTATTTATCGACGATAACGAAGAGGTTTTAGCTTCAGCTAAAGCTTTTGGTATTCGCCAACTCATTACGATTTCACAGCCTGATAGTCAGCTGCCGATACGACAAATGACTGAGTTCCCTGCTGTCACTCATTTTGCCGAGCTACAGCCCGTCAACAAGCCTGAGCTAAAACCTCACCATGACTAAAGTGGACAACAAACTAGAGCCGGGTGTACGCCTGGATAAATGGCTTTGGGCCGCCCGCTTTTTTAAAACACGCAGCCTGGCTAAAACGGCAGTAGAAAACGGCAAGGTTGAATATGAGCAACAGCGCCCCAAAGTTAGCCGCCTGGTTGAAGTGGGTGCTCGCTTAACCATCACTCAAGGCTGGGACAAAAAAGAAATCCAGGTGTTGGCACTCTCTTCGCAGCGTGGCCCAGCCAGTGAGGCTCAAAAGCTTTACTGTGAAACACCTGAAAGCCTGGAAAGACGTAGCCAAGAAGCTGAAAAACGCCGCCTGGCTGGCACAGCTGTTCAAGCACCCATTCAGCGCCCAGACAAAAAATCGCGCCGCCAAATTCAGCGCTTTAAACGACAGGATTAAACTTGATGACTGCAGCAACCTCTGAATCCCAAGACCAAATACAACGCTTTCTATTCGACCACACCGCGGTCAGGGGTGAGCTGGCTCACCTGCAACAAAGCTACCAGGAAGTTCTTGATCGTCATGACTATCCAGCTGCAATCGAAGAGCAGTTAGGTCAACTACTAGCAGCGGCCGCTCTGCTAACGGCTACCGTGAAACTAGAGGGCACCCTGAGCCTGGAGGTTAGAGGTCAAGGTGAGCTGGAACTGCTCATGGCTGAATGCAATACGGGTCAGCAAGGCGGTGATCAACTACGCGGCATCGCCCGTTACTCAACAGCACCCCAGGGCCAAAGCCTGCAAGAGTTAACTGGCGGCGGACAACTGGTTATTACTCTTGACCCCAGCCAGGGTAAACGCTATCAAGGCATAGTAGCGCTTGATCAAGACAACCTGGCCGCTTGCCTGGAAGACTACTTTGCCAACTCTGAGCAGCTGCCCACGCGCATTTGGTTGGAGGCCAACTCAGGCCGGGCAGCTGGCTTGCTTTTGCAACAGCTTCCAGATGACGAACGCAATAAAGATCCCGATGCCTGGAATCGCATCAACCAGCTGGCTGCCACCGTGACTCAAGACGAACTTCTTAACCTGGATGCTTTGCAGCTACTGCATCGGCTTTACCACGAAGAAACCCTACGCATTTTTGAGCCTCATCATTTAGAGTTTGGCTGCACCTGCTCTCGTGAGCGCACAGCAGATGCTTTAGCCAGCTTAGGTCAGCAAGACCTGCTTGCTTTGGTGGAAGAAAAAGGTCAGCTAGAAACCCAGTGTCACTTTTGCAATAGTGTTTATACGTTTACTGCGACCGATATTCATGAAATTTTTAATCCACCTGGCTCTACATCTTTACCTGAAGGACACCAGCTTCACTAAGCCTAGCTGGTTTCTGTAGTCGACTCTGATGAATTAATGATCAAAACAAGAATAATTATTATTTATAGCACCTAAGTCGATGATTTATAAATTAATTTTATATGTAATGGGGCTACACAGGGTTTTAGTCACTATTTGATCCTAAGCAAACCTTCGCCCCTCAAGGTTTTTTTGCCATAATAGCGCCCACTTTTTGGGGGCGACCACGATTAGGCCATCCTGAATCATGACCAACTTGAACGAGAGCGCTGTGAAAAATTACACCAATCTAAGTAATGCCCAATTGATCGAACTCGCTATTCAACGTGGCGAAGGACACCTAGCCAGCAACGGTGCCCTGGTTGTTAACACTGGCAAGCGTACCGGACGCTCACCGCTCGACCGCTTTATTGTTGATGAGCCCAGCACTTCCAGCCAAATCGAATGGGGTGCAATTAACCGCCCCTTTGATGCCAATAAATTTTCCGCGCTTTGGGATAAGGTTGCCGCTTATCTTAACGACAAAGAGCACTTTGTTTCTGAACTACATGTCGGCTCAGACCCAGCACATTACCTACCCGTTCGCGTTTCCACCGAAACAGCTTGGCACAACCTTTTTGGCCGGACTCTTTTTATCCGTCCAGACACCTTCAATCCAGCAGCAAAAGATGAATGGACCATCATCAACGCGCCTCACTTTGAGTGTGATCCAGCAACGGATGGTACCAATTCCGACGGCTGCGTGATTCTGAACTTTGCCGAGCGCAAGGTGCTGATTGCCGGTATGCGCTATGCCGGTGAAATGAAAAAAGCCATGTTCTCGGTACAAAACTTCCTGCTACCTGCCTCTGACGTGCTGCCCATGCACTGTTCGGCAAACGTTGGCGAAGATGGCGAAACCACCCTTTTCTTTGGTTTATCAGGCACAGGTAAAACCACTCTCTCTGCGGATCCTGCTCGCTATCTAATCGGCGATGACGAACACGGCTGGGGTGTGGGTACTGTATTTAACATTGAAGGCGGTTGTTACGCCAAGTGCATTAACCTCTCACAAAAAAATGAACCCATCATCTGGGATGCCATTCGCTTTGGCTCTGTGCTTGAAAACGTCGTGCTAGATGACCGTCGTTCGCCTGATTATGCCGACGACAGCCTGACCGAAAACTCCCGTGCAGCCTACCCACTGGAGCATGTTGAAAAGCGTGTCGCTGAAAATCGTGCTGGTGAGCCCAACGCCATCATCTTTTTAACCTGTGATATGAGCGGTGTTCTACCCCCTGTATCCATTCTGTCTAAAGAAGCAGCGGCTTATCACTTCTTGTCAGGCTACACCGCCAAAGTGGGCTCCACTGAAATGGGCTCAACTTCAGGTTTAGAGGCAACCTTCTCAACTTGTTTTGGTGCCCCCTTCTTCCCACGTCCAGCTCGTGAATACGCTGATCTTTTGATTAAGCGTATCGAAGCCTTTGGCTCTAAAGTTTACCTGGTTAACACCGGCTGGACGGGGGGTGCCTATGGTCAGGGCGGCAGTCGTTTTAGCATTCCCACCACCCGCGCCATCATTCACGCTGTACAAAATGGTGCTTTGGTTGATGCTGAAACCCAAACCTTGCCAACACTGAACCTGGAAGTGCCGACTCATGTTCCCGGTGTTGATTCCAGCCTGTTGAATCCCAGAGAAACCTGGGAAGATCAAGATGCCTATGATCGCCAGGCTAAACAGCTTGCTTCCATGTTTGTTGAAAACTTCCGCAAGTTTTCTGGTGTTGATGAAGGCATCCTTGCTGCCGGCCCTCAATTAGGCCAATAGCAGCAAGTAACTTATTAGCCAAACTAACGCGTTAATTAAGTGAAGCCATTAAAAAGCCTGTAGACTCCCAAGCTGCAGGCTTTTTTATTTCATAACACATCACCCACCTTTGCCGCTGCAGGAAACCCCTAAAGATGAGTCAGTACAACGCCAGTGCCATCGAAGTCTTAACCGGCCTTGACCCTGTTCGTAAGCGACCTGGAATGTACACCGACACCAGTCGACCCAACCATCTTGCTCAAGAAGTCATAGACAACAGTGTTGATGAGGCTCTTGCAGGTCATGCCAATGAGATCACTGTCACTCTGCATGCGGATAACAGTCTTAGCGTCCTGGATAATGGCCGCGGCATGCCTACCGACCCTCACCCTGAGTATGGTGTTTCCGGTGTTGAACTGATTCTTACTCGTCTCCATGCTGGGGGTAAATTTTCCAACAAAAACTATGAGTTTTCAGGTGGCCTGCACGGTGTTGGCGTCTCTGTTGTCAATGCTCTTTCCAGCCGTTTGGAAGTCACCGTTTGGCGTGGCGGCCAGGTTCAACGCCTCGGTTTTGCAGGTGGCGAAAAAGCCAGTGAACTTGAAGTGATTGGCAGCTGCGGCAAAAAGAACACGGGCACCTCGCTGCGTTTTTGGATTAATGAAAACTACTTTGATAGCCCCCGCTACTCTCTAAGCCGACTAAGGCACCTACTCAGAGCTAAGGCAGTACTTTGCCCTGGTTTAAAAGTGGTCTTTATTAACGAGCAGGAAAAAGACAAGGATAGCGGTAAAGCCTTGGTCGATACCTGGTTATTTGCCGGAGGTTTAAAAGACTACCTCAGCCAAGCTTGCCAAGGCTATGAAACCCTGCCCTCGGCTCCTTTTGCTGGTGAGTTTAAAGCACCCCATGAAGCAGCAGACTGGGCTCTGGTCTGGTTACCTGAAGGGGGTGAGCTAACCCAAGAAAGCTATGTAAACCTTATCCCGACGCCACAAGGTGGCACCCATGTTAATGGCCTAAGATCAGGCTTGCTGGAAGCGCTGCGCGAATTTTGTGAGTACCGTAACCTCTTGCCACGTGGTGTACGCCTTGCTCCGGAAGACCTGTGGCAAGACTGTTGCTTTGTCTTGTCTCTAAAAATGCAAGACCCTCAGTTTGCAGGGCAAACCAAAGAACGCCTGTCTTCACGACAAAGCGCAACCTTTGTCAGCGGCGTAGTTAAAGACAGCTTTTCTCTCTGGCTCAACCAACACACGTTGGACGCAGAACGCCTGGCAGAATTAGTTCTAAGCCGTGCCAACCGACGTTTGCGTGCAGCGAAAAAGGTTGTCCGTAAAAAAATCACACAAGGTCCAGCATTGCCTGGCAAACTGGCTGACTGTACCGGAACAGATATCGCCCGTAGTGAGCTTTTTCTGGTTGAAGGGGATTCTGCTGGCGGCTCAGCCAAGCAGGCGCGTGACCGAGTGTTTCAAGCTATCATGCCGCTACGCGGAAAAATTCTGAATACCTGGGAAGTCGATTCCAGCGAAATTCTAGCCTCTCAAGAAGTTCACGATATTGCGGTTGCTTTGGGTATCGACCCAGGTTCCAGCGACTTAAGCGGGCTACGCTACGGCAAGGTCTGTATCCTTGCCGATGCGGATTCCGACGGCCTGCACATAGCCACACTGCTGTGTGCACTTTTTCTACGCCACTTTCCCGCCCTGGTGGATCACGGCCACGTGTTTGTCGCCATGCCGCCGCTTTACCGCATTGACTGTGGCAAAGAGGTCTTTTATGCCCTGGATGAAAGCGAACGTGAAGCCATTTTAGATCGGCTGAGTGGACGTAAAGCCAAGATCAATACTCAACGCTTTAAAGGACTGGGTGAAATGAACCCTCAGCAGCTACGTGAGACGACCATGGCACCCGAAACTCGCCGTTTAGTGCAGCTGGTTAGGGAGGAAAACGACCAGGCAGCAGAAATGTTTGACATGCTGCTAGCAAAAAAGCGCTCGCCCGATCGCAAACGCTGGTTAGAAACAAAAGGCAACCTGGCTGAGGTTAGCTAAGTGGGTTCTACTCACTTGCTGCTGTCTGTTTGCGCTTGCCTGGCTTAATATTCCGACCTTTAATGATTTTAACGGGAAGAGTAGAGTGAGCACGGATGATGCCCTTTTTCCCTTGAGGGGCTTCTTCTGTGCGGGTTGTCTCGCCAACTTCACTTGCATCTGGGTAGCTGCTGCGATCAATTTCATTACCCATCAAAAAATCAGCCAAGGCATACATATCAGAACGCGAGATTTTGAAGGTATCTAAACCACCATACATTTGAAACTCGCGCTTTTTGTAAGCACTGAAGGTACGGTTGATACTCTGGGTTAAGGCTTCAGCAAAAATAATACTGGAATTATTAATGCCTGTACCCACAATCGCACTCTTAGGTGCTTGAATAAACAAGGCGTCGATCGGCATATTCTCAAACGTTTTTTGACTGCCTTTTGCCCGAGTCAGTAACTGGTCAATGTTTTCAGTTAACATCGCACGCATGTTACGGCTAACGTATTTGAACATCTCAATCGGGTTTTGCATGGCAATTTCACGGCCACGCACACTTCGACTCCATTCACCTCGATAGTTAATTTCAATTTTACCGTGGATTGCTCGGCTGTTAACCAGTGTCATGCCATAGCTATGAATGACAATATGATCGACATTGACAGTTCGGTCTTCATCATAAGGAATCCGAATATCATTGAGCACCACAACGTCTTCGTTGCTTTTGAAGGCATTACGCAAACGCGTCGCCACATCAGCACAGGTCTCTTCAGACTTAGGGTCAGCATCCGGGCGGTGCACATAGTCTTTTAAAATCATTCCACGTCTCCCTTACTCTTATCCTTCGGATTATAGCGACTGCACTAGCTAGGGGATAGCATTGGCTACACAAAGACACTAAGCCAAATAATGCGTAGTGGGCATTTATCCAGTAAGCTATAGGGCTTTCCAATCAGCCGTTAAAACCCAAGGCCGCTAACCGATGAGCAGCTATAACGAATTCGTTGACGATAACTTCGAACGCCAAAGCCTAAGCGACTATACCGAAAAAGCCTACCTAGACTACTCCATGTATGTCATTTTGGACCGGGCTTTACCTCATATTGGCGATGGTATGAAACCTGTACAAAGGCGCATCATCTATGCCATGAGCGAGCTAGGGCTCTCTGCCAACGCCAAGTACAAAAAATCCGCACGCACGGTTGGTGATGTTTTAGGTAAGTTTCATCCGCATGGTGACTCTGCCTGCTATGAAGCCATGGTGCTGATGGCACAGAACTTCAGCTATCGCTACCCTTTGGTTGACGGCCAGGGCAACTGGGGTAGTCCAGATGACCCGAAATCCTTCGCTGCGATGCGCTATACCGAATCACGCTTGGCACGCTTTTCCGAGTTGCTACTCAAAGAGCTGGGTCAAGGCACTGTCGATTGGGTTCCCAACTTTGATGGCACTCTACTGGAACCCGAAGTGCTGCCCGCTCGCCTGCCGCATCTTTTATTAAATGGTGGTAGTGGTATTGCTGTGGGCATGGCAACAGATATTCCACCTCACAACGCTCAGGAAGTCACTCAGGCCTGCATCCATTTACTCAGTCACCCAGAGGCTAGTGTTCAAGAGTTGATGCAGTTTATTCAAGGGCCAGACTTTCCCACAGGCGCACAAATTATCACTCCTAAAGAGGAGCTGAAGAAAATCTATACCAGTGGCCGAGGCTCAATTAAAAGCAGGGCGACCTGGACTCTGGAAGAAGGTGAAATCGTCATCCAAGCTCTGCCTTATCAGGTTTCACCCAGCAAGGTGTTAGAGCAGATTGCCGCTCAGATGCAAGCTAAGAAGCTACCCTTATTAGCCGATCTACGTGATGAGTCCGATCACGAAAACGCTGTACGCCTGGTCTTGGTGCCTCGTTCCAACCGGGTCGACACCGATGCTCTGATGGCCCATTTATTTGCCACGACTGACCTGGAAAAAAATCAACGCGCCAACTTTAATGTTATCGGTCTGGATGGCCGACCTCAGGTTAAACCACTCAACACCCTGCTAAAAGAATGGCTGCAGTTCCGCCGCAGCACCGTCATTCGCCGCTTAGAAAACCGCTTAAAGAAGGTCGAAGACCGTCTGCATCTGCTGGCAGGCCTTCTTATCGCTTATTTAAACCTAGACGAAGTGATTCGCATCATTCGTGAAGAAGACGAACCCAAACAGGAGTTGATGCAAGCTTTTGGTTTGTCTGAACGCCAAGCTGATGCCATTTTGGACTTAAAACTGCGTAATCTAGCACGGCTGGAAGAAGAAAAAATTCGTGGTGAAGAAAATGAACTGGAACAAGAACGCCAGCAGCTCACCCAGCTACTGGGCAGTGAAGACCAGCTGCGTCAGCTAATCAGTGATGAGTTGCAAGCCGATGCCGCAAGTTTTGGTGATGAGCGCCGCTCTGCTTTGGTCGAAGCCAAACAGGAAGCACGTGCTTTGAGTGAAACTGAACTGGTTGGTGCCGATCCAGTCACTGTCGTCTTGTCACGTAAAGGCTGGATACGTGCAGCTAAAGGGCATGACCTCAATCCAGAAAGCCTTAATTACAAAAGTGGCGATGGTTTCTTCTTGGCTGCCCAGGGTAAAACTAATCAGCAAACCATCTTGCTGGATGCCACTGGGCGCAGCTATAGCCTACAAACCCATAGCCTCCCCTCGGCAAGAGGTCAGGGTGAGCCAGTTACCAGTCGCCTTAACCCCCCCGCAGGCGCTGAGTTCCGAGGCTTACTCCTTGGTCAGGAGGACGACAGAGCGCTCCTGGCTTCCGATGCAGGCTACGGCTTTATTACTACTTTAGGCGATATGGCCAGTAAGAATAAAGCCGGCAAGGGGCTACTCAATCCCCCTAAGGGCACTGAAGTCATGCCACCACAACTGCTTCCGAAAGTTGATGACGGCGAAGAGTTGCTGCTGGCAGCACTCTCTAATGAGGGGCGCTTGCTTATTTATCCAGTCACTGAGCTACCCCAGCTTAGTAAAGGCAAGGGCAATAAACTCTTGGATATTCCTGCTCGTCGAGCAGCAAATCGTGAAGAAAGAGTGATCGCTTTGGCGCTGATTCCAGAAGGTGCCAGCCTAAAAGTTCTAGCAGGCAAGCGCCAGCTAACTCTTAAACCAGCCGACTTGGCACATTATTTCGGAGAAAGGGGCCGCAGAGGCAGTAAACTACCCCGCGGCTTTCAGAAGGTTGATCGTTTAGAGGTAGAAGCAGCCAAACAAAGCCAAAGCTAAACCCTAACATCCAGATTGTTCCCCAGGCTACCTTCAGGCTGGGGAACAGCAGCCATTAGCTGCATCACAGCATCAGCTTGCTGGTCGCGGGTATCTTTGACCAGGCCCGCCTGAGCTTCTAAACGCGTTGAGGCCTGTTCTTCAGCCAATACACGCATGGCGATCAACTCTGGGCTAACACCGGAAATATCCATAACAGGCTCACTTATTATCAAAAATAGAGACAGTAAGCTTAGCACTTACTGCCTCTCTCGGGTAGCGCCTCAGGCTTTTAGATCTAGGTTCTGACCTTTACCACCCTCAGGTTGAGGCACTGAACAGTGTCTCAACTCAGCAACGCAAGCAGCTAACTACTGACCTGCGCTTACTGCTGCCTGGCTTTCTCTGTATAATCCCAGCAGCCCTCTCAATAACATGGCAAGGGACTTTTTTCATGCTGCTGATGATCGATAATTTCGACAGCTTTACTTACAACGTGGTTCAGTACTTGGCTGAGCTAGGTGCTGAGGTTCGTGTTGAACGCAACAACGCTCTAAGTCTAGAGCAAATTGCAGCACTCAACCCTAGCCACCTCGTCATTTCTCCTGGCCCCTGCACGCCTAATGAAGCGGGCATCTCCCTGCAAGCTATAGAGCACTTTGCAGGCAAGCTGCCAATTCTTGGTATTTGCCTTGGTCATCAAGCTATAGGTCAGGTTTTTGGCGGTCAGGTTGTACGTGCACCTCAAGTTATGCACGGTAAAACTTCCTGGGTTAAGCATCAAAATCAAGGTGTTTTTAAAGGGTTGGACAACCCTCTGTCGGTTACTCGTTACCACTCTCTAGTGGTCGATGAAGCCAGCCTGCCAGCCTGTCTGGAAATCACTGCACGGGTTGCCGAAGATGATCCGACTCCAGGTTTGATCATGGGCATTAAACATAAAACCCTACCGATTGAAGGCGTGCAGTTTCATCCCGAGTCCATCCTGTCACAGCAAGGCCATGAACTGCTGAAAAATTTTTTGAATACCTAACAAGGGGCCACGGGCAGGTTATTTGCTTCAGCGAGTCAGAGAAAAAACAGCCAAAAGCAAAGCAAATGACCTGCTACAAGTGACCACCCTCTAAGCTATGAGGTGAATAACAAACATGGATATCAAAATCGCCCTGGACAGGGTAACCCGCAACCTGGATCTAACCCGCGCAGAAATGCGTGATGTCATGCGCCAAATCATGACCGGCCAATGTACTGATGCCCAAATCGGCGGTTTTTTGGTTGCGCTACGTATGAAAAGCGAAGCTTTGGACGAAATTGTAGCGGCTGTTGAAGTCATGCGTGAGCTGGCAACCCCAGTCAAGCTTGCCAGCCCTCTAGCTGTCGATACCTGTGGCACCGGCGGGGATGGTTCCAATTTATTCAATGTTTCAACGGCCTCAGCCTTCGTCATTGCTGCAGCAGGCGGCAAGGTTGCTAAACATGGTAATCGCTCTGTTTCTTCTTCCAGTGGCAGCTCTGATCTTCTTGAAGCTGCAGGTATTCAACTCAACTTAACTCCTGAGCAAATAGCCCGCGCCATTGATGAAATTGGTGTTGGTTTTATGTTCGCTCCCAATCATCACAGTGCAATGAAGTATGCCGTAGGCCCTCGTAAAGAGCTCGGCCTGCGCACCCTGTTTAACCTGCTGGGCCCCATGACAAACCCCGCAGGCGTTAAACACCAAGTCATAGGTGTTTTCAACGAGCAGCTTTGCCGTCCTCTGGCCGAAGTTTTACGCGAACTAGGCAGTGAGCATGTATTAGTCGTTCATGCCAAGGATGGCTTGGATGAATTTTCCTTAGCAACCAGCACCCATATTGCTGAGCTGAAAAATCAGGAAATTCGTGAGTATCAATTAACACCAGAAGAGGTAGGCCTAACCAGTCATAGCCTGGTTGGTTTAGAGGTCACTACTGCTGCTGAGTCTCTTAAATTAATCCAGCAGGTGTTTAACCGCGAGACCTCCGAGGTTGTTAACAAAGCCTGCGACCTCATCTGTTTAAATGCTGGTGCTGCACTCTATGCTGCAAACCAGGCTGACTCCATACGTGAAGGTGTGCTCCTTGCTCAAGATGCTATAGCTTCCGGTCAAGCTGCAGAAAAGCTTAAAGCCTTAGTTCACTTCACCCAAGCTCTCCAGTAATCAGGTTGCTCCATGAATTCAGACACACCCACCATTCTCAAAAAAATCATTGCCCGCAAGCACCAAGAAGTTGCCGAGCGCCAGCAAAGCCTCAGCCTTAACGATTTGCAAAAAAAAGCTGAGCAGGCTGACTTGCCTCGCGGTTTTACCGATGCCTTATTAAAAAAGCACGAACAGGGCTTACCTGCCATTATTGCTGAAATTAAAAAAGCATCACCGAGTAAAGGCATTTTGCGCGAGGACTTTATTCCAGCTGAAATCGCCCAACGCTATGAAGCCTGTGGCGCAGCCTGCCTGTCTGTATTGACTGATAGGGATTTTTTTCAAGGCCACGAAGATTACCTGCTCGAAGCCCGAGCCGCCTGCCATCTTCCTGTGATTCGTAAGGATTTTATCGTCGACCCTTATCAGGTGTTTGAAGCGCGAGCCATTCAAGCCGACTGTGTTCTGCTGATTGCCGCCTGCCTGAACGATGAGCAGATGAGCGAGCTAAATCTGCTGGCTCACGAACTCGGCATGGATGTATTGATTGAAGTACACAACCGTGCAGAGCTTGACCGAGCGCTCCAGTTGCCAAACCGCATGATCGGGATCAATAACCGTGATCTACACAGTTTTGAGGTTAGTCTTGAACACACTTGGGATTTGTTGCCGCATATTCCAGAAGACCGCTTAGTAATTACTGAAAGCGGCATCCTAAAACCCGATGATGTTAAGGCAATGCAGCAACATCAAGTGAACGCCTTCTTAATTGGTGAAGCCTTTATGCGCCAAGACGATCCAGGGCTTGCTTTAGAGTCGCTGTTTAATCAGTAAACAGGTCTTAAACTAGGGTCACGGATGACCAGTGTTTTGCCTTCTGCATCAACTAGTCCTCGCTCTTCCAAATCCTTCAAAACTCGACCCGACATTTCTCTTGAGCAACCCACTAGCCCGTTCGACCTGGCTGTTCAAGGTGGATTGCAGAACACTCTCTTCACTGTAAATCAGGGTGAAGGCTTCACTGGAACGCGTGATGCCGGTGTAGAGCAGCTCCTTGGTCAGCACGGGGCTGGGTCGATCGGGGAGCACCAGGGCAGTGTGAGTGAACTCCGAGCCCTGGGATTTATGCACGGTCATGGCAAACACGGTTTCCACACCCTGTAAACGGCTGGGCAGCACCCAGCGAATGCCCCCCTGACCATCCGGAAAGGCGACCCTGAGCAGGCGGCGACCGGATTCCTTGTCCGTTCCGGGCCAGGCCAGACAGATGCCGATATCGCCATTCATCAGTTTCAGGCTGTAGTCGTTGCGTGTGACCAGTACCGGGCGACCGGAATACCAGAGACTGCCCGAACCCGGCAGCAGGTCTTTCAGGGTGGTGGTGGCCAGCTCATTCATGGCTTCCACGCCCCAAGGACCCCGCCGTACAGCGGTCAGCAACTGAAAGGCTTTGTGCTTGTTAAATATTGCTTGCGCCCAGGCATCCAGAGCTTCACGGCTGACCTCGCCTTCAGTGCCCTCTGCGGGTTGCTCGTTTTTAACCAGCTGCAGATAACCCTTGTAGCCCTGGCGCAGCAGTTTTTTCAGCTCGTCCAAGTCTGAGTGAGCCGGTGGTCTGGAGCGAGTCAGCTGAATCAGCCGCAGATTGTGCTCAGCAGTGACCTTCTCGTCGTCCTGGCGTTGGTAACGCCCAAAAATTTCTTTGACTCCTTGAACGCTGGCCTGACCTGAGTTGACCGCTGTGGCCAGTTCACCGATGCCGGGGTAGTTGTCAAAACGATAGCTGTGCTTAAGCAGGTTGGTGTATTGGT
>SKIX01000116.1 GCA_007116195.1 Marinospirillum sp.
GCACATAGCGTTTGGCAATCACTCCTGCCATACCCAAAATTTGCGAATAACCAGGAACTGAGCGTTTAATCATATCCGGAAACACGCGAACCACCTGTTCATCAAAAGAAAAGCTGGCTAGCTCGTCTAGCGGGTGAGCGAAAAGAGAGTCTTTATTCAGTGATGGGGGAGAGGGCTGCTTCATTAGTTAGATTTGCTTGCCTGGTAAACGATGAATTTTCCTGTTTCAGCTCGACGCTGAAAACCACCAAACGCCTGCTCTAATAAATCTGGGTAGGGTAAAAAACGATTCGCAACCAGCCAAAGCTGGCCACCAGGCCTTAACCAGTAAGGGGCTTCACGAATCAGGCGTTCAGCCAGTTCATAGTCTGTGCCCTTGCCAGTATGAAAAGGCGGGTTAGAAATAATCAATTCCAAGCTCGCTGGCTGGCACACCTTTTCTAAACCCTTAAAAATATCAGCAGCAACCCATTTAGCCTCTAACCGGTTAATTTCTAAAGTTGTTTTTGCTGAGATCAAAGCAAAACCACTGACATCACTGGCCACGAGCTGACAGTCTGGACGCTGCTTTAATAGCCAGGCACCCAAAAGACCATGACCACAGCCCAAATCCAGCACTGAGCCTTGCCAGGGCAAGTCCGCACGATCGGCTCTCAGCGCATCAATTAAAAGTGCGGAGCCTTCATCCACTCGACCTTGCCCAAAGACTCCAGGCATTGAAAAAAGCTCTAAACCTTCAGGGCCTTCGCTGTAAGTTTCTTCCGGTAGGCGTGGCAAGGCTTCAGCCAAGCCCTGAGCAGGTGGAATAACTTCATACAAAGAGCAGCGCCTTGCTGAATCCAGCTTGGTCACTATAAACCCTGATTTTTCCAGAGCCTTGGCTGCGGCTTTAACCCCCCCCTGGTTTTCACCGAGCAGGTAGAATTCATCCAGCTCATAGGCGGATAGCTGTTCTAACCACCAATAGCCTTCTTCGCGCGCTTTCGGCCAAAATACCACAACCCTGCCCTCTAGCTGGCTAGGGGCTTGCTGGCTCACAAAAGCAACTGGAAGCTGCTGCTCTACAGCGGTCATACGCACGCGCCAGTCCGCAGTCCAAACACTCACGGGAGCCTGCAAAGAAGAAGACCAATCTATAGAAGCCAGCTGAAAATGCCCAGGCACAGCAACAAGGCTTAAGGCTTGTTGCCGCCAGGCATCAAGATGCCTGGCAAGCAATTGACTTAAGGCGCAGGCAGGGGAAGGAAGGGACATCAGGCAAACTCTTGCAAATAGAATAGCAGCTGCAACTTCTGCAGCCGCTAAAACACAGTCGGCGGATTCGATTTAAGGGTTGCTTTCTACTTTGGCGATCGCCAAATCTAAAGCTTTTTTTAGCTTTTCTTGCACCTGAAGAATTTCTGCCTCGGACATATAAAAGGTCGTATCGACATCGAAACGCACGTAAAAAGCCGGCAATTGATTCAACGCAAGACACAGCACATCTTCAATGTAGTCTTGATCTTTATCGGCAAGCCGCTCATCAGCATTAACCAGGCTTTTTAGCTCGGTTTCGTAATAGTTGTGCACATTTTCAGTCACCATAACTTCACCTATTTCGCGCGGTAAATGATACCCGGCCGGCACTGCACCATTTCATAGAGGTCAGGCATATTGGACAAGGCTTCGGATGCACCTAAGAAAAGATAACCACCGGGCTTGAGCGTTGCATGAATTCGCTTCAAAATATCTTTTTTCAAGTCAGCAGAAAAATAAATCAGCACGTTGCGGCAAAAGACAACATCGAAACGACCCAGCATCGTGTAACTGTGCAGCAGGTTCATCATGCGGTATTCAACACGCTTTTGAATGCCCGGGTTAACCTTCCAGCGCCCCTCGCCAGTTTGCACAAAGTGCTTAGTCAGGCGATCTTTTGACAAACCTCGCCCTATTGCCAGCATCTCATAGGTACCTGAGCGCGCCGCTGCCAGGGCTGAGGCTGAAATATCAGTTCCAAGAATTTTCTCACCCATACGAAAGGAGCCAGGGTGCTTTTTCTTGAACTCTTCAATCACCATAGAAATGGAGTAGGGTTCTTGCCCTGTTGACGAGGCTGCCGACCAAATTTTTAAAGGCTCAGCTTTTAAATTTTGCGCTATCTCAGGAAGAACCTTGTTTTCTAAAATATTGAAAGGATGAACATCACGAAACCAAAGGGTTTCATTAGTCGTCATGGCGTCAACCACTGCTTCTTTTAAACCAGAGCGTGGGTTGCGCTGCATCTCTTTCATTAAATCAGTGAGGCTGCCCAGCTTTTGCTGAGCCATAATTTTACCCAGACGGCTGGTAACTAGGTACTGCTTGTTATCGCCCAACAAAATGCCACAAGCATCCTGCAGAAAATTGCGGAAAGCCTCGAATTCTTGCGGACTCAATGTCTTACTGATTGACATCCATCACCACCATTACCAGCGAATTAGCCAACATAATAGTAATTTCATACCCTGAAAGCTATGGTTAAAATCATACTTTTGAGCCGACTACCGCTTGAATTTGACTGATTACCACTTTAGCTAGCTCATCAGCGTCGTATTTTGCCAGAAAATAGTTAGCACCTACTTTTTTAACCATGGCTTCGTTAAAAATACCACTCAATGAAGAGTGAAGTAGTACCGGCAGGTTAGCTAAACGCGGGTCTTCTTTAATACGGCGTGTCAGCGTATAGCCATCCATTTCTGGCATTTCAATATCTGAAATAATCATCAAAAGCTCATCTTGGACGCGTTTCCCTTCGTCTGCAAGGTGATTGAGGTACTCTAAAGCTTCTTTACCGTTGGTCAAGCTAGTAAAGCCTATACCCGTTTCCTGTAAATTCCTTTCTACTTGGTGGCGGGCCACACTCGAATCATCAACCAGCAGTATATGGTAACCGGATGCCATTTCTCTGATTTCATCGGTAATAATGCCGCTGGAAACTCCTTGTGCAAAAGGATCAACACTAGCGATGATCTTTTCCACATCAACGATTTCTATCAGCTGGTTATCCATTTGTGTCACAGCCGTCAAGAAGCTGTCTTTACCGCTTCCCCGAGGTGGTGGGTGAACTTCTTCCCAGTCAATATTCACTATACGCTCAACTTCACGTACCAAAAAGCCCTGAGTACGGCGGTTATACTCAGTAATAATGACAAAATGAGCTTCTGGCTTTTCCATTGCAGGCTGGCGGATTGCCATGCCTAAATCAACAATAGAAACAGTACCATCACGAACATGGGCAACACCGCGTACTTCTGGCGTATGATGCGGTAGGCTGGTTAGCCTTGGGCAAGGAATAATCTCCTTGACCTTAAAAACGTTGATACCGTATAACTGCTTGCCATTGAGCCTGAACAATAACAGCTCCATGCGGTTGCCGCCTGCGACCTTGGTGCGTGCGGCCAGCTTGCCTGCAGATGTAGACATAAGCCTTCTTCTCAAAGTTAACAAGTGTATGGAAAGATGTTACTGACAATCTCAGTTGAGTATAAACTGCCTGCCGCCAGATTTCTAAGCACCTTCACGAGTTGATTTGTTATGTTACGCAAGCTATGCCGCTCTAAACAGGTTTTTTGTCTAGTGTTCACCCTGTTTATGGGTTGTCTTTCAACTGTGGCTTTTGCAGAAAACTTCCAAAATATGCAAGCCATTGAACAACAAGCACGCAACTGGATTGCTAACCAGCTCAGCGACGCAGAAGAGCACCATGTTGAGTTCCGCCCGCTAGACCCAAGACTACGCTTAACAGCCTGCCCAGCTCCCTTAGATTTCCAGGTTCACGGTACAGGCGAGCTGCGTGGACGTACCAACCTAAGAGTTAGCTGCCAAGAAAGTGATTGGTTTATCTTTATTACTGCTGATATTCAGGTTTTATCTCCTGTTGTGGTTGCCCGCCAACAACTCAACCGAGGCGCGCGTTTAAGCTCATCCATGCTGGAAGTGCGGCAAATGGACACGGCTCGCATTCGTGGTGACTTTTTTACTGAACCCAGCGAATTGGAAGGCATGGAAGTGCGTAATCGTATTAGAGCGGGTGAAGCGGTGACCAGCCGACAAGTTAACTTAACTCAGCTAGTTAACCGAGGTGATCAGGTCGTTATCCAAGCCAGTAATGATAACCTGCGCATCCGTATGCTGGGCGAAGCCCTGGATAGCGGCCGCCTGGGTGAACAAATCAGGGTTCGTAACCTGCAGTCAGGACGAACAGTCCGTGCTAGAATTGTCGCTAGAGGAATCGTCGAAGTACACCTTTAAACGTTTACTTACCTCAACGAAAAAAATTCTAAAGTTTTTCCTGGTAGCGCCGAAACAGTTACTAACCAGCTATTAGATTAACAAACGGGATACGCAATTATGGCTATCGAACTCAACGGAATCAGCAACAACCTCAATGCGAAGGTCAGAGGTGGCGTTCAGGGTTCTGCAAAAGATAGCGCTACCGCTTCAACCGGTCAAAAAGCTGAAGCTCAAGCAACAGCTCAAGATCGTGTTCAATTAAGCAGCCAAGCTCAAAACCTTTACAAGGCTGAGAACGATGACACCATCGATAACAACAAGGTTGCTGCTTTAAAACAACAGATTGAAGAAGGTAGTTACGCTATCGACTACCAAAAACTCGCTGGCAAGTTGATTGATTTAGAATCCAAACTCTAAACACGCCGAGTCATCGTTTATGAACCCGCAATAGTAAAGCTATTGCGGGTTCTTTAGTCTTAGCGACTGATCAGCTACACTGCAAAACATTATATTTTGTTAGGAAGGTTAGCGTGTCCACTAGCACAGCACAGCAATTCAAAGACCTGCTCTTAGCTGCTATCAATAACCTTAAGCAGCTCAACCAGCTAGTCGAACAAGAACATCAACTCCTAACCACTGGGGCTGATCAGCCGCAAGCTTTGGAAGAGCTTACTGATAAAAAAACTCAGCTATTAGCCGCGGTTGAACAAGATGTTGATCAGCGCAAAACCTTCCTTGAAAGCCAAGGCCTTACGGGCGACCAAGCAGGTCTGGAAGCTTTTTTCAGTCAATTACCAGCTAACAATGCCAAGGCTTTGCGTCAAGGCTGGAACCAGCTTATCAGCCTGCTCGAAAAGGTACACCAGCAAAATAATATTAATGGCCGACTAATTAACCGTGCTCTGCAGCATTTTGATATGCTTCTTAACACGCTTCAGGCTTCACAAAGCAAGGTTAAGGTTTACCACCCTTCAGGTGGAGCAGGCGACCTCAATATTCCCCGCAACCTCGGCAAGGCTTAACAAAACAAGGAGAAAGGCGTCATGGCATCCAAGGGAGCCAATGAAAACCTCGTCAGCAATCCAGCTGAAATTGGTAGTTTACTGGCTTCGCTCTACCGTAAGCACGCCTCAGTGACCGTGAATTTTAGCGGGCAAAGCCAGCACTATGCCAGTATGATCCTTGATTTAGACAGGGATGAGGGCTTTTTCTTACTTGATGAACTCAACCCGCCCAGTGGTAATAAACACCTGCTTAATGGCGAAAGCTTTTCTGTTCGCGCTACGGCACAGGGCATTTCTATTTTCTTCAGCCACTGTCAACTTTTGGATATTGATCGTGATGAAAAAGGCGCTATTTACAAGGTTGCCTTTCCTGAGCTTGTTAAACATGACCAAAAGCGAGAAGCCTACCGCGCCCGTGTGCTGGCATCCATGAAAGCACCTATCCGCCTAACCTCTTACCAGCGTGGCCTTAGTCTTAAAGGCAGCCTGGTTGATATTTCTAACGGTGGCTGCAACCTGAGTTTAGACCAGCTTGTTGAGCCTCCACTAAAAGAGTTTGAAGTCTTTGAAGACCTGGTTTTAAACGTGGAAGGTTTTGAGCGCAGCGTGACAGTAGCCGCTGAAATACGCCGTGTAGCAGCAGATGAACACAAGGGCACCACGCAATGTGGCGTTCGTTTTGTTCACGTTGAAGGCAGTGTACAGGCTGAAATAGACCGCCTGGTGATGTTTCTACAGCGTGAAGCCCTTAGAATGGACTCAGCCTTCAAATAAACGCTATAATTTTACCTAACCCGCCCCGATAGCTCAGCTGGATAGAGCGTCCCCCTCCTAAGGGGAAGGTCATAGGTTCGAATCCTATTCGGGGCACCACAAATACCAGCAAAAACAATTACTTGAAGAAGCTTGTTGAGTAGCTTTTAGGCACTTTTGTCTTCCGTGTTACTGGAATATTACTGATTCAATGAATCCAAGAACTCCCGCATCTAGCTTTCAAAAAGCTGTTAAGGTAAATTAACTTAGAAAAGTGAGCCTGAAAGGTCACTAAAACCACTCTACTTTAACTTGCACTCCAGCACCGCTACTAATCTACTAGTTTTCCAGCAAGTTCTTTTTCAGCTGCTTAAGCAACCCATCAGCCAACTCACAGCAAGAATATTTATGAGAAACTCGGTTAAGAGCTCTAGCTAACTCAACCAAACTCAACCAGTAAAATAAAGCTTAGGGCCACGAGCAAACACCATAAAACTGGACACCCGAGTCCACAAGCACTCCCCGGTCAAACTGACGCCACAAGCATCTAGGTTTAGGCCAGACCTCTTCAGTTTCATCAAAGAACTTAAAGTTTTCTATCCAGTAATTCATCCCATCTGGCTGCCCATGCCTATACCTAGCGTGCATTGTTTGGCCAAACTCTACATTACCCTGATACAAGTATTCACCCCACCCCCTGAAATAACCATGAAGCTCACCCTCATAGTAACAGGCTTCAAGGATGACTCGACCTTGGCTGTCATAACCACGGGCTGGTCCATGGTTTTGCCCCTGCCTATTCACATAAGCGTAGGCAGCTGCAATATCGCCCTCAGAGCCCTCATATATCCATTCCAGGCTTGAATAATCGACATTCCAGCCACAAGAAATATCCCTGGGGCCCGTAGGCTCTTCAGCCTGCTCATCTTCTTTTTCAATATACAGACCCCAGTCTTTAAGCACCTGTTCTAAGGCACCTCTACGCTCACTTTGAGGTGAGCGGTACCAGGCATCAATTGCATGAACGACTGCATCCATTGGCAACATGTTCTGCGATGCAACAGCACCCGCATTTACCCAATCATGTTCACTAACCAGCTGGCTGCGACCTACCTGCCTTCGAATTAAGTCAATCATAACGTTTACTTCACCCAACATTTTATCGTGACTCATAGCACCATGAGGATCCATAAGCGTGGCTTGATTAAAACTAACAGGTAGAATATTCCGTAGTCGTAAAGATGAATAAATATCTTCGTATACTTGAGCTAAACGCTCAACTTCGGGCTCACTTGCTGCTCTCTGCTCAAAACGCTGTCTTAAGTCTTCGAGTGCCTGATCGCCAACTGCATTAAGCTCTTGATTACTTAGCGCTGAACAGTCTCTGACCAAACAGTGAGCTTCACGATGCTTGATACGTATTTGTCTAATAACTGAAGCAGGCATTTGTTCAATAAGCGCCTCCCAGTTTCTTGAAGGTACTGAGTAGCCCCTTCGTTGGTTAGCACCATCGCGATACGCCTCATATGCAGCCTGAATCTGAGGATCTAACCACAAATCATTTACAACATGTTCGGTGACTGCTGCTGTTACCTCTCCAAGAGCCTTTAACTGCGAAATAACAGGAATCTTGCCAGCAACCTCTTCACCTAAAAGCCTGGCAACACCTACAGCATCACCTTCTGCAAGAGCGCCCGAAACACTAGCACCTAAGCCAGCATAACCCAGAGCCTCACGCACTGGACTGCCGTCTTGCGTTGCTTGCTTGGCCAAAACAGTTAAGGTTTGCTCAAGCGTAGCTTCTTGGAAAGCATCTGCATCTAGGTTATAAACAGCATTGGCTATCTTGCCGCCCGGAACGACCTCAGCAATGACCCCTTGTACAACAATTTCAATAACTCGATTATCAGCGAGTCCAACACCATCATTTAAAATAGTGGCGACCGCTTGTTGAATCTGTTCTTCAGAAGCCTGTGCTGCAGTAGAACGAACATAATCTTCTGCCGCTCTTTCAGCAGCTAACTGCGTATGCCTTTGACTGGGTGTAATGCGTTGCGCTTGGAAAATACTGAAATGGTAAGTTTCAAAGAAAGCAATCCCTCTTTCCATATCAACTTCATTAGGCGGAAAAAGCATCCAACCAGTGTCATCATGGTAGTAACCAATCTGAACTTCTTCAGCTGAGTCAACCAGATCGACATCAAAGCGAAGCTGCAACTCTATCGCTTCATCCGCTAAGCGATGCTCTCTAAACTGCTCGAAGGTTAGTTCAAAAACAATACCGGAACCTATCGCATCAACTCCTGGCTGAAGGATTTCTGGCGCAGCATCTAAAGTAACCACTTCAACCTTTGTATTCTCTGGAAACGCAATTTCCGGAAAAGTAGCGGTGCCACCAGTCGTTGACAAATCACCCACTTGAGTTACCGGCCCGACGGCTAGGGTTTCATCATCTCCAGGTGAATGGCTACCACCGCCACCATCACTGCAGCCCAGTAAAAATAAGATTAAACACAGCCAGACTAACCCATGAGTAAAGAACTTATTCAGCTTTTCCATTTACGCCTCACTTCTACAGAGCTGGTTGTTCATTGGTTGTACTAAATCGACCAGCAGACAGTCTAAGGCCATGGCTCGTGGTCAGCTACTAAAGAGCCGAGCAAGCTCTGCTGTATTAGTTGATGCTGATTACTTTCATACTATTTATGCTAGTAGATAAAGAAAAAAAAGAAAACCTGAAAAGATATAACGGAGCAAAGCCCGTTGGCTAAAAGCACTCAAAGTAGCATTCAGCAAACAGGCTCTTCATCGCTACAGCATTTAACAAGTAGGAACCGGCCCTTTTAGCAGGCGGACGTACATTAAAGCTGTGGTTACAGCATCGCCCAAGGCGGTATGCCTTTGGCCAACCATGGGCACACCGAGCTTTTCAGCAATTTTCTCGAAGTGCAGGTCTGGCTGTAACTCGGGGTTAGCGCGTTTTACTTTATCCAGGTAGCAGTTTGAAAGCTCTATCGTTTTATTGGGCAAGCTAAAGCCAAAGCGTGGGCGAATAAAGCGGTTGAGTACAGTGATATCGTAGTTAATGTAGTAGCCCATAATGGGGCGATTACCAACAAAGTCTAGCAGCTGTGCCAAAGCATCGGTTAAAACTTCACCACCTAAAAGGTCGACACCGCGTATGC
>SKIX01000139.1 GCA_007116195.1 Marinospirillum sp.
ACTTCTGCAGGGATGCCCGCTTGACGTGCGCGCTCTAAGCCATAGGCATCAGCTTGATCGCTGATGACGGCAGCTATTTGTCCGCCTAGACCTTCTTCAGACTCTTGAGCATCAATTAAGGCTTGCAGGTTGCTGCCGTTACCGGAAATCAATACCACTAGCTGACGCGTCTCTGTCGGCTCACTGGTATGGATCATGCTTTCAGCCCTTTTATAGTGACCTGTTCTTCGTCAGAGGTGCGTTTTTCAATTTGGCCTAAACGAAAAACTGTTTCACCTTCGGCTTCCAGTTGCTGGGTTAGCTCGGCTGCTTGGTCTGCAGCAACAGCTAGCACCATGCCAATGCCGCAATTAAGAGTGCGGTACATTTCTTTTTCTGGTACCTGGCCTGCTTCCTGCATCCAATCAAAAACAGCTGGGCGTTGATAGTGGGTTAAGTCTAGGCTGGCTTTGCAATTAGCTGGTAGTACACGGGGGATGTTTTCATAAAGACCGCCCCCGGTGATATGCGAAAGGGCGTGAATACCACTACTGCTTTTCAAAAGTTTGAGCAGAGGTTTAACGTAGATGCGGGTAGGCTCCATAAGTGCCTGGCCGAGCTGTTTGCCATCGCTCAGCTGCATGTCTAAGGAATCACCGCTGACTTCGAGTAGTTTGCGAATTAAGGAGTAGCCATTGGAATGGGGGCCAGAAGAAGCTAGACCCAGCAAAAGATCACCTTCAGCCACTTGGCTACCATCTAAGACTTCTGACTTTTCGACCACGCCAACACAGAAGCCTGCCAGGTCGTAATCATTGCCTTCATACATGCCGGGCATTTCGGCTGTTTCACCACCTACCAAAGCGCAGCCCGCTAGCTCGCAACCTGTGCCTATACCTGTTACTACGTCAGCGGCAACCTCGACGTTCAGCTTGCCTGTTGCATAGTAATCCAGAAAAAATAGCGGTTCAGCGCCACAAACAATAAGGTCGTTAACACACATGGCGACCAGATCAATACCGATGGTGTCATGCTGATTTAAATCCATAGCTAAGCGTAGCTTGGTGCCTACACCATCCGTACCGGAAACCAGTAGCGGCTCCTTATAGCCTGCTGGAAGCTGACAAAGGGCACCGAAACCGCCTAGGCCGCCCATGACCTCTGGGCGTTGAGTTCGCTTGGCGACTCCTTTGATGCGATCTACAAGCGCGTTTCCGGCATCGATATCAACACCAGCATCTTTATAGGTAATCGGGGTTTTGCTACGGCTCATGAGGTGTCCTGCAATTAGAAAAAACTGTCAGTAAAATTGGGCAAGGCCAAAGTTCTCGCGTATTCTAGCATCCTCAAGCGTCAGGCTCTACGAGCAGGCACTGAATGCGATAAAATTCTAGCTAAATTTTAATAGTTGAGTTGAGTCAAGTGGTATGGATAAGGTGAAAATACGGAATATATTTCGGTCAAGGTGTCTGATCGCTTTGTTTGTTTTGTGGGCTTTTAGCTCGGCAGCTCATGCAGAAGAAAGAGTGGCTCTGTACCGTGCGCAAACCCTGGTTGCAGATACGAGCGATGCAACGCGTGCTGCGGCGGCGAATCAGCTGCTGCATGAGGTCTTGGTTAGGGTTTCTGGATCGCGCAGGGTGTTAGAACACATGCCTCCGGAGGACTTTGTTGATAGCCTGGCTTTTTATACTGAGCAGCAAGCAGAAGCCGACCCCGAGCTTTTGATGGCTGATTACCGTGAACACGAAAACTTCGATTTATGGCAGCAGCTGACCAATGCGCAGCGCTGGGTTAGCCAATATGCCTATCAAAGCACGCGTGAACTCATAGAAAATGAAGAGGGTGAAAATGTAAGGGCGCACCGGTTGGATTTAGAGTTTGATGCCAGTGCTATCAATGCGCTTTTAGAAGAAATGCAAGCACCTGTCTGGGATGCTCGGCGCCCGAAGACCTTGTTTATGATCGCGCTTCAAGGTCGTCAAGGTCGCTATCTGGTCACCACCTCCAGCAATGAAGCCTTGGCGCTTAGGCTGCAGGAGCTGATGCAAGAAAGAGGAGTACCCTTGCTGCTGCCTGAGAATGAACAGCTTTTGCCGAGTGACTTGTTGGCTGATATTTGGCGTGGTGCCAGTAATCAGGTTTTAGAAGGTGTGCGGGCCCTGCAGCCTGATGCTGTTGTTATAGGCCGTATTTATCCAGACTCAGGTAGCTGGGCTACTGAGTGGCAGCTCTTCACGGGTTTGGATCGGATCAGGTCTAAGAGTGCTAACTCAACCCTGGGTGAAGCCTTGGGTGAGGGGGTTAATTTCGTTGCTGAGTCTTTAGCTGAACGTTATGCCAGTTCGCCTGACCAGGGTGCCGGTCATTATCGTATGGCCATTACCAATATCCACGAAGTTGCTCATTTTGCCCAAGTCATGGATTATCTAAATGATTTATCTTTAACGAATTCCGTTGAGCTGATCCGGGTTCAGGATCAACAAATCTTATTGGAGCTCAGCCTGCGTGGTGGTATGAACCAACTGCGTGCCAATTTGAATTTAGATGGTCGTTTAGCCGAGGAAGCTTTTTATAGCTTGCAGCATTCACGAAACAATGACGAAAGCTTTTCTTCTGCTGAGCCTATCCGAGTAGACGGCTGGTTTCGTTGGCAAGATCAGTAGGGGATTAAGATGTCAGCTCCCATGCAGCTTTCTTTGGGTGTTCACTTGCAAGATGCAGCTACTTTCAGCAATTTTTATCGGGGCCAAAACCCACCGATCGTTGATTATTTGCCAGAAATGTTGGAGCAACCAGGTTTTCGCTTTGTTTATTTGTGGGGCAAGCAAGATAGTGGTAAAAGTCATCTCTTGCAGGCGAGTTGCAACTACGCTCATCAACTACAATTAAGCCACTCTTACTTAGCTTGTACACAGGGTTTGGAGCACCAAATTGAGCGTCTTCATCAGCTGGATCAAGACTTGGTTTGTTTGGATGATCTAGAGCAAGCGCTTGGCAAGCCTGCCTTGGAGGAAGCGCTTTTTCATGCATTCAATCGGCTTCGTGATCAAGGTAAGATGCTGATAATTACAGCAACAGGCTCCCCAACCAGCTTGCCAGTTCAACTGGCTGACTTGGCTTCTAGGTTGGCCTGGGGGCTAACCTACCAGCTGCAAGTACTAAATGATGAAGATAAGCTGGCTGCTCTAATTATGCGGGCCCAGCAAAGAGGTTTACAAATGCCTGACGAAGTAGCTCGCTATTTGCTGAATAGAAGTACCCGTCGCCTTAGCGGGCTTTTTGCTACTCTGGATCAGCTTGATGAAGCTAGTTTAAAAGAGAAGCGAAAACTAACGATTCCCTTTGTGCGTCAAGCGTTAAAGTGGTAATTTGATCCATGAGGCTAGGCTTGCAAGCTGTTATGAGTTCAACTATAAAGTTGACGTAAAGGCTGTAAGTCACCTAAACATCTCGTTTTAGCAGCAGAAGGAAAACACCTTGGCTAAGATTTCTGAAAAAGAAATTGCCCATATCCTCCAGCAATCCTTGGATCTGGTATTGGTACTAGATCCAAGCGACCGGAGTCTTTTGTTCGTGAATGAGCACGGTGCGGCCTGGTTGGGTAGGAGCACAGATGAGCTGCTTGCTCAAGGGCCTTTTGTTTTTCTGCCTGAGTTAACGGATGCAGAATTAGAAAGTCTTCTAGAGAATTTGCAGTTTACAGAACCCGGCGATGGCATGACTTTAGTGACACCGGTACGCCGCAACCTGGGTTCAGATCATGATTTTGAATTTCGCGTACAAAAGATCGAATTCGAAGGTCGTAGTTATGTTGTTGCCAATGGCCGAGATATCGCGGAACGTGTCGCGGTAACTGATCAAGTCCACAACCTGCTGGCTGACGCCCAAATCGAATCCCGGCAAGACAAAACCACTCATTTATACCAGCGAGATGCATTCCTGCAGGTGTTTCGTGAGATGCTTGATCAAGTTGGGCCAGATGGCCTGCGCTTAACACTGATCACGATTGACATGAAAAACCTGCACGAAATTAATGAGCAGTATGGTCAAAGTGTAGGTGATCGAGTTCTTAAGAATATGGGTAGCCTTTTGCACCACTGTGTTGATAAAGACGATATTTGTGCACGTTTTAGTGGTCGCAAGCTGTGTGTTTTATTGCCTAATAAGGGTCAGCAAGATGGCCTGCAGTTGGTCGAAAGAATCAGTAAAACTTTAGCTAAGGTCAAGTACTCTGAATTCCCAACACTGCGTATCCATTCCAGTGCTGCCGTTGCTGAGTTGCCAGAGCCAGGTGCTCCAGAGTTGCTGCTCGATAAAGTTATCAGTCGTATGCGTGAGTTGCGTAATAAAGATGTTGCCCATGAAGTGCATCGTTTGGGTTTGCTCAGCTTAGACCTTCCATAAAAAAAGCCCTTGCGGGCTTTTTTTAATCTTCCAATACAGCACCTCGCAATTGCATCGCCCTCCAGCGGCCATAAAGCATGGCTGCAATAAAGAGGGTCGTTGTTAAAAGCACCTGTATTAAGCCTAGGCTTGCTTTTCCTGGCACAAAAGCAGTCGTTACGCCATTGGTAAAGTAGAGCAGGCTTACAAAGCAAAGCCAGGCATGTGCTCGAGGTTGCTTAAGCCAAATAAAAGGCAAAAATACAAGTAGAGGCAGCCAGAGTACGGCCAGAATAACGGCAAAGCGTGCTTCTTCTGGTGGTGGGAAAAGCACTAAACCAGCCAATAAAAGTGCCAGTAGGCCTAGATAACTGGCTAGGGTTAAAAAGCGACTAACGGCTAGTTTAAACTCTAGCTCTTTTTTGGGCAGAGGGCTTGCTGGTTTCACGAAGACTCCTTAAGAAGGGGTTCTTAGCTGTAGAGCCAGGCGAGCAATACGCTCACCCTGAGCAAAACAGAGTTGGGTTTCTGTTGGCGTTAGCTGGTTTGAATTCTTGGCTCCAGCTACGTGGGTTGCACCATAGGGTGTGCCTCCATCTTGGGTGCTAATTAGCTCAGGGTTGGAGTAGGGTAGGCCTGCCCAAAGCATGCCATGATGCAACAAAGGCAAGGCCATAGTTAACAGGGTGGTTTCCTGGCCACCATGTAAGCTTGATGTGGAGGTAAAGGTTGCGGCAGGCTTATCAATTAAAGCACCAGACAGCCAAAGCCCACTGGTTGAATCAATAAAATACTTCATGGCTGCTGCCATATTACCAAAGCGAGTCGGGCTACCCAGCAGGAGTCCTGAGCAAGAGCGTAAGTCCTCTTCTGTTGCATAAACAGCACCCTGTTCAGGAATAGGCGCTGCGGTTGCTTCGCATACACTCGATACAGCCGGAACCTGGCGTAGCCTGGCTTCTATGCCTGAAACCTGCTCAACGCCTCGAGCCATTTCACGAGCCATGGCAGCTACACTACCGTGCCTAGAGTAGTATAAAACCAGAATGTAAGGGTAATCAGTAGCCATTAAATTAACTCCAAAACCTTTTCAGGTGGGCGACCAATACAAGCGCGTTCCTGATGTATGAAAATAGGGCGTTCGATTAGCTTGGGGTGCTCCGCAAGCAAATCCAGCCACTGGTGTTTAGATAACTCTTTATTGGCTAGCTGCAGCTCTTTATAGATGGCTTCCCCTGTACGAATAATGGCTTGAGGCTCTTTTTGTAAAAGTTCAAGCAACTGCTGAAGCTCTTCAACAGTTAGCGGGTCATCTAAATAACGACGTACCTTAAGGTCTATTCCTTGCTCTTCTAGCAGCTGTAGGGCTTGGCGTGATTTAGAGCAACGTGGGTTATGCAAAAGAGTTGAGCTCATTAAATTTTTGCCTTTTTCCTGTCGATGATAAACTTAAGGTATTCTAACCGCCTGCCTGCTGTGAAGGAACCTGGTTCATGCAAAGAATCCTCCTGCTTTACGCCTACCTGCTTAAGTTTTCAGCGGTAAAAATGCTTGATGCAGTGGTTAAGCGCTTTATTAGTGATGACTGTCCAAGAAATGCAGCGGCCTTGACTTACACCTCTCTGTTTGCAGTTGTTCCCTTGTTGACGGTTGTTTACTCCATGTTGGCTGCTTTACCTGTGTTTCGGGGCGTTGGTGATGAGTTGCAAGCCATGTTGTTTGATCACTTTGTGCCAGCAACTGGTGAGGTCGTACAAGACTATATGGGCAGCTTTGCTGAGCAGGCCCGCCAGCTAACTCTGGTCGGTGTTGGCTTTTTAATTTTAACGGCTGGCTTAATGATCGTTAACATTGAAAAAGCCTTTAATGACATTTGGCGCGTTGAAAAACCTCGTCGTGGCCTTCAAGCTTTTCTGATCTACTGGACAGTCCTAACACTGGGGCCTTTACTGCTGGGTGCTGGCTTGGTGTTGAGTTCTTATTTGACTTCGCTGCCCCTGCTAGAGCAGGTTGCAGACCCTATAGGGGGCGGGGTGGTGCTTTGGAATTACCTGCCTTTTGTTTTCAGTGCGCTAGCATTTACCTTGCTTTATTGGGCTGTTCCTCATTGCCGAGTGCGCTTTAAAGATGCTGCTCTAGGTGGTGTAACCATGGCCTTTTTGTTTGAGTTGGCGAAAGGGTCTTTTACTTGGTATGTAACCAGCTTTCCCAGCTATGAGCTGGTTTACGGGGCTTTTGCCGCCTTTCCTTTGTTCCTTCTTTGGATGTATGTGTCTTGGCTACTGATTTTACTTTGTGCAGAGTGGGTTGCTTTACGCGGACTGCTGGAAGAGGAAAAAGCTCAGGATAAGCTAGAGCCTGGCTTGCAGCTGCTTTTAGTACTGCGCTTGCTATGGGATGCTTTTGGGCGTGGGGAAGGGCTAGAAGAAAATCGATTACGTCATTTGGCTGGTAATGAAAATAATGATCTCTGGCAGGAAGAATTAACCTGGTTGCAAGACCGTCATTGGATCGTTTTTGATGCAGAGCGCCACGAGTGGCTCCCTGGCTGCAACTTTTCTTTAATTAGTTTTGCTGAGGTGCTGGAGCAGCTACCCTGGCGTTTGCCGCCAGTCGAGGCCTGGCCCGAAGCCTTGAAAGATCTGGTTTTGCTGCAGGACGCTCATTTACAGCTAGAGGCACATCAGAAAATGCTTTTTGATTTGCCAATGAGTCACTTTTTTGAACAAAGGAAAGCTTTATGAGACGTGCATTGAGTGTATTGCTGCTTTTCATGGGCGGCTTGCTTATTTACTGGGGCTATGATTTGCAGCGGCAGCTGGATACCGAGCTAATCCGGCAGGTCACTGGTGAAGGTCCTGAAGCGGTATGGCAGTATTATATAACAGGCTGTGTTGCTTTAATCTTTGGTGGTTATGGGGTTTGGAAGTATCGAGGTTAGGCTTGACACCTGTCAGAGGTTCCTTATAATACTGCCAACCTACCGAAGTAAGGGGCTATAGCTCAGCTGGGAGAGCGCTTGCATGGCATGCAAGAGGTCAGCGGTTCGATCCCGCTTAGCTCCACCAAAATCACTTAACTCTAAATCTGCGGCAAATCCCTTTGCCTTAGTTGTTCATTCCGAAAATGTAATTTCAGGCCCCTCTTCATCGCTTGGCTCTTCAACCTTTTCGCAAACTCTATTGGCGATAGCAAAGAAGGTTCGTGCTGCAGAGCCTTCGGGATCGCTTTCAATGCTGGAAGCGCCGGCATCCATTTGTTGCCTGATACCAAGAGCAAGAGGAAGCTGACCCAGCAGCTCTGTTTGATACTCTTCTGCAATGCGTTGGCCGCCTCCTTCTCCAAAAAGAGGTTCACTATGGCCACATGCAGAGCAGGTATGCAGGCTCATATTTTCTACTACACCCAAGACAGGGACTTTTACCTGGCGAAACATCTCTATGCCACGCTTAGCATCTAAAAGGGCAATGTCTTGGGGTGTAGTAACGATTACCGCGCCACTCACTTTGACTTTTTGTGCCAAGGTCAATTGAATATCACCAGTACCGGGCGGCATATCAATAAGCAGGAAGTCGACATTATCCCAATGTGTTTGGTTGAGCAGCTGCTGAAACGCGCCAGAAGCCATGGGGCCTCGCCAGATCATCGGTGTTTTTTGATCAACCAAGAAGGCCATAGACATTAACTGAATGCCTTTAGCAATCAAGGGCGTAAACGACTGACCATCGGCTGATTGAGGCTTCTGATCAGGCTGGATGCCAAACATCTGCGCCTGGCTGGGGCCATAAATATCGGCATCAAGAACGCCAATACGTTTGCCCTGGGCCGCTAAAGCCAGGGCCAAGTTGGCTGTAACGGTGCTTTTGCCTACACCGCCTTTTCCAGAAGCGACTGCAATGATGTGCTTAACGCCTTGGGTCACCTGAATTCTCCTCAGTATATTGTTAGCCATTTATTCTACTGCTCAGGAAGGTCTCTAGCAAAAGCCTGAAAAGAAAAAAATGATCTTTCTCAAGAACTCAGGCTAACCTCTAGGTTGGTGTAAAACCCAGGTAACTACCCCCCAGAACCGTTGCTGATCGTCTAGCTGTGTAATTTCAATAGGAGGGTGGCTTGCCTGCTTAGAATCGGCAAGCAACCAAGCACGCCCCTTTTTTTCGTAAAAGCGCCGAACAAGAAGCTCGCCTAGCATAACAGCGACCACTATTTGCTGATTTTTAGGTGTGATTGAGGAATCAACAACCAATAAGTCACCATCTTGAATGCCAGCGTCCAACATGGCTTGTCCTTTGACACGGCAAAAGTAGGTGGAGGAGGGCCTGGGTACTAGATGCTGATCGAGTGATAAGGTATGGCCAGCAAAATCCTGGCCTGGGCTTGGAAAGCCGCTTGCTAAACGTTTTTCAACGGCTGGGTTGGGTGTCTTCTTGCGACTGAGGCAAAAAATTTCTTCTACTTCCATGGTTCACCTGCTACTAAGAGATATAGGGTCATGATAGCTGTATAAATATCAGTATTCTAGTGGTTTTGGCAGTTTTTGGGTTAGTAATAAGTGCATAAGCCTTTTCATTTAAGCTTAATTTTAGATGCTTCTATTCCTGTATTTTTTTGTACAACTCCTTTAGACTCAGCATTCCATTTTTCTTTATATCAGGATTCTCTGATTTATGCGTCCGCGACTGAAGAAACTGCTCCCCCTGTTGGTGATTCTGCTGGCCTTGGTGGTCTTTGTTGTTTTACGCGCGACCCGCCCGGAGC
>SKIX01000210.1 GCA_007116195.1 Marinospirillum sp.
AAAGCTTGAACTTAATTCAGGCCAATGACCAGGGCCGGCATGGACTGGTGTTTGAATCCAGCCAAAATAAAGCGAGTCAACTGAGTTTAACCCCCCAGGAACAGGAGTTTTTAGACTCACTGGATCGTTTAAGAGTTGCTGTCGACCCCCATTGGCCCCCCTTTGAATACTATGACAGCCAAGGTCAACTGCAGGGAATAAGTGCTGACTACCTGGATCTACTGACTGATCGGTTGGGCATCGAAATAGAGCTGATCACTGGTTTAAGTTGGGCTGAAGTAATGGAGGCAACCCGCAGAGGGGAAGTGGATTTATTGCCTGCTGTTGCCTCAACGCCGGAAAGGCAACAGTTTTTAAACTTTTCTCGTCCCTATGTGCGTTCGCCGATGGTGCTGGTCACTGATATGAGTATCGACTTTATTTCTGATATGCGTCAGCTCAGAGGGATGCGAATTCTTACCGTTGCAGGCTATGCTTCTGATGAAATGCTGACGACCTACTACCCTGAACTGAATGTCCAGCATGTTCGCTCCACTCTGGAAGGTTTGAAACGAATTGCGGCTGGGGATGCCGACGTTTTTGTTGGTAACCTGGCTGCGGTGAGTCATCAAATACGCAGTGAAGGCTTAGCCAACTTAAAGGTATCTGGGCAAACGCCCCATTCGTTTGATTTAAGTATGGCTGTCCGTGATGACTGGCCAGAGATGTTAACAATCATTGATAAGTTTCTTGCCAGTGTGAGCGTTCAAGAGCACAACAAAATCTACTCCTCTTGGGTAGAAATGCCTGTACAGCAAGGTATTCCTTGGCGAAATATTTTGCCAGGTTTTATAGGCTTATTGGCTTTATTGATTTTGCTGGGCTTGTATACACTGCATTTGGCGAAGTTAAATCGGCGCATACGTTTGGTGAATCATCGTTTGAACCTGGCTGAAACCGAGCTGCGGGAAAAAAATGAAGAGCTGGAGCAGGTTTCAATTACAGATAAGCTGACAGGTTGCTATAACCGACATCATTTAGATCGAGTGTTAATTGAACAGGCTGAGTTAGTCAGACGTCATGAGCGTCCACTTTCAGTCGTGCTGTTTGATTTGGATCACTTTAAGCAGGTTAATGATCACTATGGCCATCAACAGGGTGATCAGGTGCTCAAGGGGTTTGCTGATTTGGTAAAAGCGCGTATTCGTACTAATGATGTATTTGGTCGTTGGGGTGGCGAAGAGTTTTTACTGATTTGCCCGGAAACCAGCAAAGAACAAGCTTGCCTAGTTGCTGAGAAGATAAGAGCCGCGCTAGAACAACATGCCTTTCCTCAAGGCATTCGACAACAAATTAGTGCGGGCGTGATGCTGCTGCAGCCCAATATGAGTTTAGATCAACTGCTGTCCGGTGCTGACCACCAGCTTTACCTTGCTAAGCAGCAGGGCCGTAATCAGGTTTGCTGTTAATTCAGTAACGGTTGCAGGGGAAGCTCCCTTCCTTGGGAGCTGCTCAATCAAGTGCGGAATTGGCTGACCTGGCCATTCAGTGTTTCAGCCAGACCCGCCAGCTCTTCACTAGCTTGGGTGGTGTGCACAGCGCCTTCCTCTGTTTGTTTGGAAAGCTGGTTGATATTGACGACATTACGGTTAATTTCATCGGCAACGGCAGCCTGCTGCTCAGCGGCGCTGGCAATTTGAGTATTCATATCGGCAATCTGCTGGATCGCTGCGGCTACTTCATCAAGTGCGTGACTGGTTTCTTGTGCATGAGCGACCGTTGCAACGGCTTGGTCACTACTGACCGCCATGGCCTCAAATGAGCGCTCAGCTTCAGCTGTTAAGCGCTCGATCATGTCACGAATTTCACCTGTGCTTTCCTGGGTTCTGGCAGCCAGGTTACGAACTTCATCTGCAACCACGGCAAAGCCACGCCCATGTTCGCCTGCTCGGGCTGCTTCTATGGCCGCATTCAGTGCCAGAAGGTTGGTTTGTTCAGCAACACCGCTGATAACATCCATGATGGTGCCGATATTAGCCGTGCCTTCTTTCAGTTCCTCTAGGGTAGTGGCCGTATTTTTGATGCTGGCATCCAGCTGGCCGAGCGTTGCTAAAGTTTCTTCTAGGCGACGTTGTCCGAGTTGAGTTTGACTGTTGGCTTGAGAAGCAGCACTAGCGGCTGAGGTTGCATTACTGGCCACTTCTTGAACCGTAGCCGTCATTTCATTCATCGCTGTAGCGACCTGGTCTGTTTCCTGGCTTTGCTGTTGAACAGTTAAAGAGCTTTGTTGTGTGACGGTAGAAAGCTCTTCTGCCGCTGCAGATACAGAAATGGCAGTTTCTCGAGACTCCTTGACCAGGCTTTGAATCTTTTCGATAAAGCGATTGAAAGCGCGATTAATGTGCATCAGCTCGTCTTTGCCTTCCAGCGGTAAGCGATGGGTTAAGTCACCATCACCATCGGCAATTTCACGCATTCTGGCGAGCATTTCTTTTAAGGGTTTTTGAATGGAGTGAATGACGAGCAAAATAAGCAGAATCATGACGCCAGCGCTGACTAGCAACAAGCTGACCAAGGCCAGCGCATGGCGGGTTAGTTGTGCATTTAGCGAGTCGAGATAGATGCCATTAACCAGCACCAGATCCCAGGGCTCAAAAGCCTGGTAGCGCGATAGCTTACCAACAGGGCTGTCAAAGCCAGGCTTGTCCCAAACATAGTAAATATTGCCTTGCCCTGTTTGTCTGGCACCGCGCAGAATATCCTGGAAGAAAGCATAGCCTTCAGGGTCTTGAGCTGAGCGCATATTTTGCCCTTCCAGGTTCGGCTGAATAGGGTGCATGAGCATTTCACCCTGGTTGCTTAGAATCCAGAAGTAATCGACATCCTGGTCTGTGGTGTAGCGAAAGTCACGAATAATGGCAAAGGCTCGTCTTTGTGCCTCAGTGCTGCTGATTTCACCCTGGGTCGCTAGTTGGTGATGATGCTCTAACGTGGCATTGGCAAGCTCTAAGAGTTGCGACAATTGTAAGTTTTTTTCTGCGTAAAGAGCGGCGCGTTCTTGTGCGATTGCTACCCAGCCAACGATAACCAGGGAGCTAACCGCTAGGCCGAGTATGATCCATAAACGTAGGTTGATGCCCAACAACCTGAGAACTGAAAGCATGGAAGTTAATCTCCAATTTCTTTAGGGTTTTAGAGGGTTGCATTTTTCAATTCCCCGGCTGGTTGTGGTTTTTGTAGGGGTTATACTAGGAGGGTTTATTAGATTTGTTTGAAGTGGCGGATTATGCCTAGCCTCTAGAGGGTTTTCTAGTAGCGTAAGTTGTTAAAATGTAATTTTAAAATAAATCTTTACGGAGTGGTTGCATGAGCTTTTCAACCAATGTTGAACCTGGCTTGTTGGGTTGGCTGGCGCTGGTGATTTGGTTAGTTTTGTTGGGCTGGGCACTTATTCAGGTGCCTTGGCAAATTCTGCTGCGTGAGAAAGGCTTGCAGCACCTGTTTTTGGCTTCAGTCGTTTTGGTCGCTTTTTTATGGCAATTAAGAGCTGATATTTCGTTGAGTGTCTCTGTACATCTATTATTGGCGACGACGCTTACCTTAATGTTTTATTGGCCGATGGCATTAATTGCGACCAGTATTGCTTTATTGGGGGTTACGGTCACAGGTCAAGCTGACTGGTCCATGCTGGGTATTAATGGCTTGGTTGTGAGTGCTTTACCGGTTCTGGTTAGCCATGCGGTTTGGCGTTGGGTTGAAGCCAGGCTACCGCCGAATTTTTTTATTTTTTCTTTGGTTATAGCGGGTTTGGGGGGAGCTGCAGCAACCCTGGCTTCTGGCTTGGCTGTTATCGCATTCACCTGGTTATTGACCAGTGGTTATGAGTTGAGTCGCTTAACCGGGGAGTATTTCTTGTTTTTACCCTTGACGCTGCCGCCTGAAGCTGTTGTTAACGGCATGATTATTACTGGATTAACGGCTTTCATGCCGGATTGGGTCAGGGCTTTTGATGCCAAGCGTTATTTGGATGAGCAGTAACCCCTTAACGGCGTACTGGGCGTTTTTGTAGTTTGCGCTGCAAAGTACGCCTGTGCATGCCCAGAGCACGAGCTGTGGCGGAAATGTTACCATCCTGCTCATGCAAGACTTTTTGAATATGTTCCCAAGTGAGTCGATTAACTGACATGGGCTGCTCTGCTAAGGGGGTGTCTGGGTTGCCTTCTTGTTTATGAAAGGCGGCGAGCACTTCATCGGCATCGGCTGGCTTGCAGAGATAGTTAACGGCCCCTAGTTTGATGGCTTCAACTGCTGTAGCAATGCTGGAATAGCCTGTTAACACAACAATCTTTGATTGAGGAGAAGCTTCTACCAACTGAGGCAGTAAGTTCAGCCCTGAACTACCTTCAAGCTTTAAGTCTAGGGTGATGTAGTCAGGTTCTAATTCGCGTGTTTTCTCCAGCGCAGCTGCATCGTCCTGCACCACACTGGCATCATAGCCACGCTTACTAAAGGCTCTTTGTAAAACCTGCCCAAACACTTCATCATCATCAATAATTAAAATTCTTAGGCGATCTTCGTGCTGCTCTTCTGTGCTCATGGTTTTAAGCCTCCTTGGGGCTAGACTCTTTCGATGGCTGGGCAAAAACAGGTACGCGTACTTCGGTTAGAGTTCCACCTTGGCTATGATTATACAAGCGGACGGCACCGCCAAGCCGGTTGATTGTCGCATGGGTTAAAAAAAGACCTAAACCTAAGCCTTTGCTTTTGGTTGAAATAAAGGTTTGGCCTAGGCGCTCTGCGATTTCTAAAGGAATACCTGGGCCTTGGTCATGAATTTCAATTTGCACCTCAAGGGCGCTCCACTCCATGCTAATAGTCACTGGCTTTTTGCCACTGGCATCCGCGGCATTATTGAGCAGGTTGATGAGAGCCTGTTGAAGCGTAATATCGGCAAGAATCCAGGGCTCTGGAAGACTGTCTTTGGGCCAGTCGATACAGTAGCGCACATCCGGCCTTAATACCTCCCAGTGCTCTAATACCTCTTTTAAAAACTCTTTAATAGGTTTGCTTTCAGGGTTGAGCAGGCGTGCCCTATCAGCGTTACTGACCAGCGCCTGGAGGGTGACCTTGCAGGTATCAACCTGGCGCCTTAATAGCTGTAAGTCGGCTAAGAGTTCAGGCTGGTTTTGGTGTTCATTGCTCATTTCTTTCAGCATCACGGCCAGGGTTGAAAGCGGGGTGCCGAGTTCATGGGCAGTACCTGCTGCTTGGGTTGCTACAGCCATGATTTGCTCATCACGCAGGGCTTGTTCGCGTGTTTCGGAAAGGTCGGCATCACGGTTTCTGAGTGACTGTGCCATTTTATAAACAAACACAGTGATAAGCCCGGTGCTTAAAATAAAATTAGCCCACATGCCAAGGATATGCAGACTCAGATTACTGCCACTGTCATGGTGATGCGAAAGCTGGGGTACCGGGTAGTTAAAGAACATTAAAAAAGTGTAGGAGGCAAGAATACAGCTGGCGAGAATCCAGGTAAAACGCCAAGGAAGTGTTGCCGCGGAAATGGTTAAAGGCACTAAAAAATAGGATATAAAGGGGTTGTGAGCACCTCCTGTCCAATAAAATAAAAAGCTTAAACCGATAATATCAATTAAAAGATGAGACAAATACTCCAAGTCAGTCACTGGACGAGGCCAGTTTAAACGCCACCAGGTCAGCAGGTTGATTAGCGCCATGGCAATGATTGTGGGGAAGACAGCTAAGACATTCAGCTGGAAGTGCACCACTTCTAAGCCAAAAATAATCGCGGCTAAAAAACCTGTCCAGGTGATGCCTCTGACCAGGGTTAAACGCATTAGGTTGCGTCCAGGCGTAGACAGGGGCAAGGGTTGAGCGTGAGGAGTTTCTAGCAAGGATTTGGCTCCATTCAAAATTCGCCCAGAGTTTAAGCGAAAAAGCACGCTTTTGCAGTAGCCTCTGCGTTACCTGCGTAAGCATAGGAGTCACTAGTGATGAATGCCTGGCCTCAGGCCACATTGTTGCAGTAAGGCTTCCCAATTGGATGCATGTTGTCGGTTTAGTTGTAGAAATTGACGCCAGGGCGTTTCAGGGTTGTCTGGACTTATCCAGGTAGCGCGATATTTTTCGATGGCGGGTGGAGCAAGTGGGGAGTCGAGCAGTTCATTGATGGCCGGAAGCCAGATTTGGGCTTTGCGTTCTAAGCGTGCAAACCAAGGCTGGACTTGGCCTATAAAAATATGGTTCAAGACGCTTTGGCTTATTTGTGCGCGTGGCAGTTCAGGTGTGGGTCTTGGGCAAAGAGGTTGTTCGTTTAGTCTTTTTTCAAGCTGCTGATTGCTTGCTTGCAGGTAACGGTTGGCATCCAGCAGAGCAGAGAGCAGTTGAGCGACTACGGCTTGATCACGAAAAATTCTGAGTTGCTGTTCTAAATCTTCATTAATTGATGGCGGTTGTTGCTGTTGAAGTTGGCGCATCCCATCTAATAAACGTTCTAGCTGAGCTTGATGTTCTACCAGAGGCAGTTGTCGGTCAGGGCTCAAGCCTTCCCCACTTAGACTAAACAGGCCTGCCATTACATCGCTACTGACTAAAAAGTTCCAGTAAACAGCAGCTAGGCGAGTCAGAACCTGTTGATTGAGGTCGTCCAGCTCTTCAAGAGTTGTTGTATCTAAAGGAGTTGAGGGCTGATTAAGGCAGGACTCCAAGGTGTTGGCCAGGCGTACTTCGTAGACCAGGCGCTGGGATGGAATCATAACGCGGCCTAGCTGGCTATTACGCTCAGCAACCCGTGTCAATAAGTCAGTACAGCCTCTGAGCCCATAGGCTTCGAGCAGACCCAGACGGATAGCTTGCAGCGGCACCTCACGCTGTGAAGGTCCCGGCCAGTTAGGCAGCGGAGGTCTTGCAGGAGGTTCACTAGGAGTAACCTCAAGCGCTCGAGTTAAGCGGGTCAGATAATCCGACATGAGCGCTTCGGTTGGTGATTCTGAACAACCCTGCAAAAACCCGAGTAGACCCAGGCCAATAATCTTTAACCAGGGTTTCATAGCAAACTTTCGATGGCTTGTTGCATTTCACGAGACTCGGGCGAAGTGCGACTGCCAAAGCTGGCAACCAGTTCACCTTCAGTATTGATTAAGTATTTGAAAAAGTTCCAACGCGGCAAGGTGGCTCCCTGGTCACGCAATTCAGCAAACACCGGATTAAGCTTGCCGCGACTGACTGAAGAAGGGCTAAGCATCGTGAAGGTTACCCCAAAATTGATAAAGCAAACTTCAGCGGTTTTTGCTTCATCGCGAGCTTCTTGACGAAAGTCATTGGAGGGAAAGCCTAAAATGACCAAGCCTTGATCTTGGTAACGCTGGTTAAGCTTTTCTAGGCCTTCAAATTGGCCAGTAAAACCACAGTGGCTGGCAGTATTCACAATTAATAGCGGCTGGCCAGTAAAAGAGCAAAGGTCAAGGGTTTCTGAAGAGTGTAAAAGTGCTTGGGTAGATTGCAAAATCTTGGGGCAGGCCTGTGTCTCAGCTTGAGCAGGGAGGGTGAGCATCAATAGTAAGAACGCAAAAAAAGCCGCTGGCATGGTTCAATCCTCGTTGTTTGGAGCTGTCTATATAATTTCATGTATAGCTTTTGTATGCTTGTTGGTCAAACTATTTGACAGTTAAAGCCCTGGTTTAACTGTTAGACTCTACTTGAGTGCTCACTAGCTAGCAGGAGATAAGATGAACTACCGTCAATTGGGTCAAACAGATCTTCAGGTTTCCAAAATAGCTCTGGGAACCATGACTTGGGGTGAACAAAATACTGAGCAAGAAGCGTATCAGCAGTTGGATAGGGCTGTCGCTGCAGGGGTCAACTTGATTGATACTGCCGAGATGTACCCTGTACCACCCAAAGCAGCAACTCAGGGCTTAACAGAAGAGTATTTAGGTCAGTGGTTAAATCGCTCTGGCCAGCGAGACCGCTTGGTGTTGGCAACCAAGGTGGTGGGGCGTTCGGATATGGACTACTTGCGTGGTGGTCCGCGCCTGAATGCTAAACAAATTAAGCAAGCCTGTGAAGCCAGCCTTAAACGCCTGCAAACGGATTATATCGACTTATATCAAATACACTGGCCGGAGCGTAAAACCAACTTTTTTGGTCAACTTGGCTACAAGCATCAGGCTGACTCAGATGCGATAGGGGTAGAAGAAACTCTGGCTGCTTGTGCTGATCTGGTTGAAGAAGGCAAGGTGCGTTACCTGGGTATTTCTAACGAAACGCCTTGGGGTGTGCATGAGTACTTACGCCTAGCTGATCAAAAGGGTTGGCCTCGTATTCAGTCAATTCAGAACCCCTACAACCTGCTTAATCGCACTTTTGAGGTGGGCCTGGCTGAAATGGCTCTGCGTGAACAGGTAGGTTTACTAGCTTATTCGCCGTTAGGGTTTGGTGTGTTAAGCGGTAAGTATCTTGACCAGGCTAAGCCAGAGGGTGCACGTTTAACTCTATATGAGCGTTTTCAGCGCTACACTTCACCCCTGGCAGAGGCAGCAACTCAGGGTTATGTGGAGCTGGCTCGGTCTTTTGGTTTGGACCCGGCACAAATGGCACTTGCTTTTGTTAATGATCAGCGTTTTGTGACCAGTAACATCATCGGCGCAACCAGCTTGCAGCAGTTGGAAGCCAACTTGGCGTCTGCTCAGCTGACTTTAACAAAAGAACAGCTGGAGGCCGTGGAGCAGTTACATCTCCAGCAGCCTAACCCTTGCCCTTAAGGTTTTATCGAGGCGAGAACCTGCGCTCGATACCTGCCTGAGACAGTATGCGGGTTGAGATTTCTTCAATTGAGTGGTGGGTGGAGTCAATAAAATCAATTCGATGACGGCGATAGAGGTTTTCGACATCCTCAACTTCACGAACACACTGCTTCAAAGAAGAGTACTGGCTATTAGGGCGGCGTTCATTACGAATGGATGCTAAGCGTTCAGGTTCGATTGTGAGGCCGAAAATCTTATGGCGATAGGGTCGCAGGGCTTTGGGCAGTTCGCTATCCAGCAAATCATCTTCGGTAATCGGATAGTTGGCAGCCCTAA
>SKIX01000146.1 GCA_007116195.1 Marinospirillum sp.
GAAAACAAAGTAGAAACAACCATCAATGCTTTAGATGGTTTGCGCCAAGAAGTAGAAGAGCTAAGAGCTGAGAATGCTGACCTTAAAGAAGAGAAGCGTGCCTGGGAAGAAAAGCTGGGTGGTTTGCTGGAAAAATTCAGCTCCTTAGATCAGGCTGCTAACAGCTCATCTCAGGCCGCTGCAGAAGCTAATGAACCAGAAACCGAGCAGCCTGTTCAAGCTTCTAGCTGGTCTTAAGCAGGCTAAGCGACATTAGCAGGGCGTCTTCTTTGCCAGTTGGGCTTGCCTGACTGGCATAGTAGTTTTTGCGGCGCCCATCCTGAATAAACCCCTGCTTCTGGTAAAGGGCCAAGGCAGCGCTATTGCTTGCGCGCACTTCCAGCAGCAGACGCTCTGCCTGCTTTGCTCTGGCCTGCTGTTCAGCAAAAACCAACAACCGCTTGGCTAAACCCTGCTGGCGCAGTGATTTAGCAACCAACAAGTACAAAACCTCTAACTCTAAATAACCCTCTCTTAAAGCCAGAACGGCCACTAGCTGATGCTTGTGATAAAGACCGAACACTTCACCCGCCTGAACACTGGAATGCCAAGCAGCTTCAGACCAGGCTAGAGGGTCTTCTGCTGCCAGGCCCAAAACATCGGGCAAATGATGTGGCTTCAACGCAAGAATCGACATAACCAAGCCTTACCCCCAGAGCAAAGGGCTACTTGCAAAGCGGGCACGCAAGCCCTGGGCACCCGCCTGCTGCCAAAAGGTCTGTTTAAGGGCTGGCTGCTGAAACAGCTGACTCAAACTGGGGGCAGCATACTGCTCAGGCAGTGGCAAGTTAGCCACCTGACCGAGCAGGCCTGGCAAGCGTTCGCCGAGTAAAAGCAAAGCCACAGGGGGGCGTTGAAACTGAGCACCTGTTAAAAAAGCAGCCAAGCTGAGCCCCAGCTCCTTTTCATCGCCCTGATCAAGAGGCACCCCAGCCAAAGGCCAAGAGAAATAATGCTGCGAAACCAGGCCGATGGGCTGCGGATAAAGCGCTCGAATCAAGTTTTGTACCAGGGTCACCGCTTCATGCGTTAGCACTTCATGAGCTGAGCGCTCAGCCACCAGCTGCCAGCCATTAGCTAACATCCAAACATCCGCTTGCAAGGGTTCAGCCTGGGCTGGAGCTGCCTCAACAGCAGGCACCGCTGTGGCTGTGGCTGGGGTTGCGACTGCTGCTGCGGGGGGAGCAGTTTTAGCCCCAACCTCCGCTTTGCCAGTCGATTGCTGAGGCGCTAACTCCAACTCAGCCCGCAAGCGCTGCTTGGCTTGGGGTTGAGTTGCTGCCTGAGGCCAATCACATTGCTGACTAGGTGCAGCACCCGGCAACCGCTTACGGGGCACCCACAGCGTAACACCCAGCTGCTGCAGCCTTGCATAGCGAGTTAAAGCACCCAGCTCAGACATAAGAATGAGCTTTACACCCCTTCTTTCTGAGGGTGGGTGCGCTCAGTTTGATTGGTTAAGGCATTCAGGGCATTGATATAAGCCTTAGCCGAAGCAATGACAATATCGGTATCAGCCCCCAGACCATTAACGATTCGGCCACCTCGTGCCAAGCGGACCGTCACCTCACCTTGAGAGTCCGTGCCCGAGGTGATCGCATTCACCGAATAAAGCTCCAGTTCAGCCTGGCTTTGCACTAAACTTTCAATCGCTTTATAAACAGCATCGACAGGGCCTGAGCCTTCAGACTCCGCTTTTTTCTCTTGGCCTTCAACATTCAACACCAATTGCGCTACCGGTGTTTCACCTGTTTTAGACTGCACTTCCAAGGCAATGAGTTGTACATGCTCAGCTGCGGCAGCAGCTCGCGTGTCCGTTACCAAGGCCTGCAAGTCTTCATCATAGATTTCGTGTTTTTTATCAGCCAACTGTTTAAACAAAGTAAAGGCGGTATTCAGCTCCTGCTCGGTACCAAAGTTAATGCCTAACTCCTGCAAACGGGTTCGAAACGCATTCCGGCCTGAGTGCTTACCCAGTACGATCGAGTTCGTATGCCAACCCACATCTTCCGCTTTCATAATTTCATAGGTTTCACGGTGCTTAAGCACGCCATCCTGGTGAATGCCTGACTCGTGAGCAAAAGCATTTTTACCCACAATGGCTTTGTTAGGCTGCACAGGAAAGCCAGTAACCGTAGACACCAAGCGCGAAGTCGGCACGATAAATTGTGGATCGATGCCCGTTTCCACATCAAAAGCATCCGCACGGGTACGAACCGCCATGACAATTTCTTCCAAGGAAGCATTACCGGCACGTTCACCCAAACCATTAATCGTACACTCAATTTGTCGTGCACCAGCCTGAACAGCAGCCAAGGAATTAGCTACGGCCAAACCCAGGTCATTATGGCAGTGCACAGAGAAGATGGCCTTATCACTGTTAGGCACACGCTCAATCAGCTGGCGCATCTGCTCAGCATAGAGTTCGGGAATAGCATAGCCAACAGTGTCGGGTATGTTAATGGTGCGCGCACCTGCATCGATGGCGGCTTCTACAATACGGCACAGGAAGTCTAAGTCTGAGCGACCAGCATCCTCACAGGAAAACTCAACATCATCGATCAGATTACGTGCTTGCTTAACCGCACGAACAGCCTGCTCCACCACCTGCTCAGGCTCCATCTGCAGCTTATACTTCATGTGGATAGGGCTGGTCGCAATAAACGTATGAATACGACCCAAAGCAGCTGGCTTAAGCGCTTCAGCAGCTCGTTCAATATCAGCAGGTAAAGCGCGCGATAGCGAGCAAACCCGGGATTCTTTAACAGCTTCAGCCACAGCTTTAACCGCTTCAAAATCACCTTCACTGGCAATCGCAAACCCCGCCTCTATAACATCCACACGCATTTTTTCCAGCATTTTGGCAATACGAACTTTTTCATCCTTGGTCATGGAAGCGCCTGGGCTTTGCTCGCCATCGCGCAAGGTGGTATCAAAAATAACTAATTGTTCTTTACTCATGGTGTTTATCTCCGAGTGACACGACCCAGTTAAGGCTGTATCAGCATTCAATTAGATAGAAGTAAGGCTGTAAATGAAAACAAAAAAACTACGATGCCCTAAGGCAGGAACGGTGTTCAGGCTGCGTTATAGCAGCTTGCTAAGGAGTAGGGCTGGAAGAAGAGCAAATAGAGAGGGAGCCGACACACGAGGAGCGTGGCTAAATGTTCGTCTAAAAGTTCGATCAGGTAATACGCAATTCATGATTCCAGCCATTTAATCAAAGAGGGATTGAGATGACACTTTGACTATAACCAGTGGCTCGACATTTGCCAAGAGGCGGCTTTCTATTGGTTTAATTAACATAGCTTTCAAACCTGCTTTCAACATCCTTCCGTAACGCTTAATCACCAAACGGCCAGTCCAGCACCAAAGGCGGGTTAAGGCCTGGGTCTCCCCAGCGGCAGCTACTAGCATTAACACTAACCCAGGGGCGAGTGGCCGTTGCCTCTACCACCCCATAACCCTCATGAATATGACCAAAGAGGTGAAGCCGGAGATCTGGCAGGCGCGGTAAGCGTTGAGCCAGCGCTTCACAACCTGCGTGGACACCAGTAGCCGTTAAATCTGCCAAGCCAAAAGGTGGCCCATGTGTAATCAGAAGTTGAGTGGATTCTGGAATAGCTTGCCACTGCGCTTGCATTTCTTGACCGCGTGCGCCCATAAAAGCATAGTCAAAAAAGCGCGGTGTCCAAGGGCTACCATAGAGTGTTAAGCCTTCAAGAGTGACGCTGGAGTCTTGCAGGTAGTGCGACTGCTCAGCAAACAAAGCTCTGGCCGCTTGGGGTTCATCTTCAAACAAGAGGTCATGGTTGCCTGCAATCAACACCTTGTGCCGATGAGGCTGCTGCTGAAACCAGTCAGCAAAAGCCTGAAGTTCTTCCCAGCTGTGGCCTGAGCTAAAATCACCGGCATGAATTAGAAGATCACCCGGTGGCAACTTTAACTCTTCATGACGCCCATGGGTGTCGCTAATCAAGACCAGACGCATCCTTTTCTCCCTTGTTTAAAAGCTTACACCTTAAAGCGGTCCGTTAACTCACGCAAATGACTGACACGAGTACGCAAGGCTTGAGTTCGCTCCCGTGAAGCCTCGGCTTGCTCCGACAACCCTTCAGAAACACAGCGAATTTTTTCTGTATTGCTACTTATCTCGGATGTTACTGCATTTTGCTGTTCCACAGCACTGGCAATCTGGGAGGCCATATCACTGATTTGGGTATTGGCCTGATCAATACTCTGCAACCTTTGTGTCGCCTGTTCGCTACCTTGAACGCTTTCACCCGCCTGTTGATGACAGGTTTGCATACGTTTAACAACCGCTTCTGTGGAAGCCTGCAAGCGCGTAATCATTTCTCTAATTTCTTCAGTCGCGGCATGGGTTCTTTGTGACAAGGCTCGCACCTCATCAGCGACCACTGCAAAACCTCGCCCTTGGTCGCCCGCTCGGGCTGCCTCTATCGCGGCATTCAAGGCTAATAAGTTCGTTTGCTCAGCCACACCTTGAATGGTCACCAAAATACCTGTGATTTCCTGCACCTGTTGGTCAACATCACCTAGGCTTTGCATACCCAGGTCAAGCTGCTCCGCCAGCCCCCGCGTTGCTTCCCGGTTGGTTTCAACTAAACGTAAACCAGCACGGGTTGAACTGGCAGCTTCCTGCGCTTGCGCAGCTGTATTTTCAGCGTTGCCTGCTATTTCTCCAGTAGCCGCTGCCATTTGATGCGCTGCACTGGCTAGCTGGGTAATTTCCATTTGCTGAGCAGCCAGCTCTTCTAAATTACGTTTAGATTGACGCTCCCCTGCTTCCGCATCCTGGTCTATTTCTCGTGTTAAAGCAGCAACCTGGGTAATCAGCTCCTGCAAGCGCTCAACAAAACGGTTAAACGAAGCACTCATGCGACCAAATTCATCTTCTTTGTCCGCTTGTAAGCGGCGCGTTAAGTCGGCCTCGCCTTGAGCAATATTCGACAAAGCGGCAGCTAAACGTTTAAGTGGCCGTAGTTGATAACGTACCAGTAAAAACAAGAGCCCGCAGCTCACCAGAATAATCAATAAAGAAAACAAAGCGACCTGCCAAGCCAAATGAACCAAACCAGCACGAGCCTGCTGGGCATCGACTAGTAACAGGAAGCGCCAACCAGCATCAGGCAAGTACACACTCGACGCATACCAGTAGCGACCAGCATAACGAACTTCTGTTAACTCACCGGCAGGCGGCAGCTGTCCACTGCTTAAATGCGAACCTGCCGAAGTACGTAAATAACTTGTGTCGGGGTGCGCCAATAACTGCTCTTGGTCATCCAGCATCCAAAGCTGAGAACTCCAACGCATTTCAGCAGCCAAGAGGTCAGCAACAATGCCGCCAATACTTAAATCACCGGCGAGCACCTCTGTAGGGGCAGCCTCTAGAGGAACAGCAAGCGACATCACGAGATCACCGCTGCCTGCATCAACATAAGGGGGTGTAATGACAAGATCACCAGCGGCCCTGGCTTGTTGATACCAGGGCCGTGTACGTGCATCAAAGCCCGCGGGCAGTTCTACTTGAGGGCGCGACTGAACCATAGCACCCGTCCCAGTACCTATATAAACCAGATCAAACCCGCCTGCTCGCCGTACCAGAGTCAAGGGGTCTTCCCAGGCAGAAGGGTTATTGGGCAGCTCAGCTGCGGCTGCCTGCAGCAAATCAGACTTACTCTCTAACCAGCTATTAGCGATATCTCGGGTTAAGTTTAAATGACTGTGCATTTCGCTTTGTACAGCCTGGTTCACTTCACGTTGAAGCAGATTGCCAGCAAGAAAGCTTAAGAGTGCCAAGGCCAACAACAAAAGCCCAGCAACAGAGAAAAGAAGCTTGTTCTGAAAGTTCAGTTGCATAGCGGCTGCCCCGGGAGGTTGATGACTCGCTTGGTCATGAAGTTTAAGTTGCCTTTTAAGTGATAGTTCAAGTCCAACAAAAAAACAAAGTTAAACAGCCAGGGATTACATTGCTATTAAGGGTTGGGTCGCTCAGTGCAATCGGCTAAGATACCGCCCCCTTATTTACTGCTGCCTTCAATTTGTTAAAACCAGAGGTTTTTCGATGTCTGCCACCAAGCCAGTTGCTTTTATTCCCGGTCAACGCTGGATCAGCGATGCTGAGATTGATTTAGGACTGGGAACAATTTTGCAAAGTGACCGGCGCAGTATCACCCTGCTCTTTCCAGGCAAAGGGGAAACCCGCACCTACTCCACTAGTACAGCACCCTTAACGCGCGTCCTGTTCAGTGAAGGTGACACGCTGGCTCACGAAGATGGCTGGCAAATGAAGGTGGAAGACACCAAGGAAATTGAAGGACTGGTGGTCTACCTAGGTAACAACCCTGCAGGCGAGCCTGTTGAGGTGCCTGAAACCCAGCTGGATCCAGAAATACGCTTTCAAGGCCCGCGTGAACGCCTGTTAACAGGCCAAATTGACCGCAATAATGAATACACGCTGCGTGCACTGGCACGCCAGGCTCTCACTCGTTTGGCCAAGGACCCCTTGCGGGGTCTAAGAGGGCCTCGGGTTGGCCTGGTACCTCATCAGCTCTATATTGCCCATGAAGTTGGTCAGCGCCTTGCGCCACGCGTACTGCTGGCTGATGAAGTCGGGCTAGGCAAAACCATTGAGGCAGGCATGATCCTGCACCAGCAACTCATCACTGGGCGAGCCCAGCGGGCTCTCCTACTGGTTCCAGAAAGCCTTTGCCACCAATGGCTCGTCGAACTCCTGCGCCGCTTTGGTTTACCTGTAAGCCTGCTTAACTCAAGCACAAGCCAAGACCAGGAAGCCCCCTTTGCCGAAGCACAAATCGCACTTGCAAGCCTTGACTGGCTCGTTGCTGATGACAGCGCCTTTGTTCAAGCGCAAGAAGAAAGCTGGGATTTACTGATTGTCGATGAAGCTCACCACCTGCAATGGTCACCAACTGAGGCTAGCCCTGAATACCTGCGAGTTCGTGAACTCGCCAGCCAAATTCCTGGCCTCCTGCTGCTGACAGCCACGCCCGAACAATCAGGCGAAAGCGGCTTTTTTGCACAACTGCAACTACTTGACCCCGCTCGCTACCCTAGCTTGGAAGCTTTTCAAGAAGAAGAGCTGGGCTACCGCCTCTGTGCATCAGCGATTAATCATCTGGAGCAGCAGCGCCCCTTAGAAGGCGAAGAGCGCAGCGCTCTGCTCGCGCGTCTTAGCCAAGATAGCCAGGCCCTGCTCAGCGTCTTGGAGCACCCGGAAACCAGTGATGAGCAGCGCGAAGATGCCCGCCAACAGCTCATTCAACAACTACTCGACCGCTATGGTACGGGGCGAGTGCTCTTCCGTAACCGCCGCGCTAGCGTTCCCGGCTTTCCTGGCCGAGAAGCCCACCCCGTTGGCCTGGACTGCCCCGCTGCTTACCTGGACTTGCTCGAAAGCTACAACCAGCCCCATCGTCAAATGATGGCAGAAGCCATGACGGGCATTGCCTGGCCTTACGCGGCACTCTACCCTGAGCGCCTTTATGCAGCCAGTGCGCAAAATGCCGGTGACTGGTGGGAGTTTGATCCACGGGTAGACTGGCTTCTAGATAAATTGAACGAGCTGCAGCAGGAAAAAGTCTTGCTGATCTGTGCTCAAGCCGATACCGCCCTGGAATTAAGCGAAGCCCTGCGCCGCCGTTCAGGTCTTTTGGCGGCGGTATTCCATGAGGGCATGGACCTGTTTGACCGTGACCGAGCGGCAGCCTGGTTTGCTGAGGAAGCCGACGAAGGTGGTGCCTCTCTGCTAATCTGCTCTGAAATTGGCAGTGAGGGACGCAACTTCCAGTTTGCGCATCATCTCGTGCTCTTCGATCTGCCAAGCCACCCCGATCTCCTAGAGCAGCGTATCGGGCGCTTAGACCGCATCGGCCAAACGCACAAAATTCAACTCCACCTTCCTTACTTGGAAGCAACTGCTCAGGCTGATTGGCTGGCCTTCTGCCACGAAGGTCTTGACCAACTCAGTCAACCACGCCCAGTCGGTGCTCAACTCTGGCAGACCTTCCAACATGAAATTGCAGCCCTGCTAGCAGGTGAGCGTTCTGCTGCTGACTTGATTCCACAGATTCAAGATGCTCGAGATGCCGCTGAGATAGAGCTGGAAGCAGGTCGCCATCGCTTACTGGAGCTGGCTTCTCACCGCCCTGAAATCAGCGCTCAACTGCAAGAACAGCTCGCCGAAGCCGATGACGACCCCCGCCTACGGGAGTTTTTAGAAATCGCTCTGGATGTTTATCGCGTCCACAACGAAGACCTGGATGCTCACACTTGGTACTTAAAGCCCGGCAAAGAAGCCGATACAGCGATTTTTACTGACGTGCATTTTGATATGGAAGAGGGCAACTCAGCGACCTTCCTGCGCAGTAAAGCCATGGCGCGTGATGACCTCCACTTCTTAACCTGGGAGCACCCGATTACACGCAACGCTCTCGAAGCCGCCATTAGCACAGTGAAGGGCAACGTTAGTGTGGCTCTACTGAAAAACCCTAACCTGCCTGCCGGCACCCTGCTCTTGGAGGTTTTTTTCCGGCTAGATCTGCCCGGCCTGCAGCAACCCCTAGCAGAACGCTACCTGCCTTCACAAAGCCTACGCTTGTTGCTCGATGGTCAAGGCAACAACCTGGCACCTAAAGTAAGCTTTAAAGGGCTTTCTAAACAACTGCTAAAAATGAAGAAAGGCCTGGCAAGAGATATTGTTAAACTGCGTTTAGAGCAGCTACGCGACCTCATGGATAAGGCTGAAAATGAAGCCGCAAATCACCTGCCGTCCTATATTGAGGAAGCCCAAGAGCGCATGCGCCAGCAACTCGACCCAGAAATAGCTCGTCTGCAAGCTTTAGCTGAACACAACCCTGCGGTAAGGGCTGAAGAAATCAGCCAGCTACAACAGGCTCGCCAAGAACTGGATAGCCAGCTAAACCAGGCCACAATGA